>JACRFB010000044.1 GCA_016218045.1 Ignavibacteriota bacterium | reverse complement strand
GAGACAGGCATCGAAACAATTCGTGTCTCCTTTCTCCTGTATCCTGTCTCCTTACACGGACGGAGTAAATCAATCTACTAAGGTCGCGTGAGGAGACAGGAGGAAGGAGACAGGAGGCAGGCATCGAAACAATTCGTGTCTCCTATCTCCTGTATCCTGTCTCCTTACACGGACGGAGTAGATCAATCTACTAAGGTCGCGTGAGGAGACAGGAGGAAGGAGACAGAAGACAAGCATCGAAACAATTCGTGTCTCCTTTCTCCTGTATCCTGTCTCCTTACACCGCCCGATACCGATTCATTACCTACCATCTACCAACTACCACCTACTTACCTACCCCCGCCCCGCTACAACTCATCGTAATACGACACAATCTGCGGACGGCCGGGAGTGGTGGCCCAAATTTTTCCAGTGAGTTTGGCGAGAGGCGGACGATATCGCACCAGCACACTGCCCTTGAGATCGATGCGGCCGCCCGCGACGATGGAGCCCGTGATCGTGACATTGCCGTTGTTCAGATAGTCGCCCTTCGTGAGGATGTTGGCCGCGACTTTGACATTGCCGTTCACCTGGGCGTCGCCTCCCACGATGATGCCGAGGTTGTTGCCCGAGGGGTCGAGTGTGTTGATGGTCACGTTGCCGTTTAAGAACAGGTTTCCCGTCACCAAAAACACGCCGTATCCGCTGACATTGCCCGAGAGGGTGAGGTTGCCGTTCACGTACCATATCACCGGATTCTCGCGCGTGCCCAGCACAGTGTTGCCCGCTAGTTTCGGATCACCGTTGGATGTTTTTGTCGCAATGGTCGCCCATTTCGCTGGGTTGATTTCGGGCAGATCCACTTTGGGTGCCTTATGATGGACCGGGCCTCCCATCACCACATTGGGAACAAAGGTCATATCCGCATTTTTCGCGGGTGTGCTTTCGATTGCGCTGAAATACGTGCCGTACCCGCGCACGGTGTTATTCCCTTTCAGTTTCAAGGCGGCATTGGTGTGAATGTCGGCGTTCCACGCAAGATTGTTGTCGTCCACCACATTCAAGTTGCCCGTCAATTCCAGATCACCGTTGGAGAACATCGCGTACTGCATGGCGCGCGGAACACTTTCCACCATCGGAATTTGTATGATCGCCTGCACTGTGCGGGATTCACCGGCCACGGTGCCGGTCGAGGTCACCAGGCGTCCGCTGCGAAGATTCGCGGGTGGTCCGCCCGGAAACGCCGCGGTCGATCGTTCGATGGCGACATCCAGCGTGCCGCCGCCGACATTGCTGTTCGTATAGCCGGTGAGCCAGTTCGTGTCCAGGGCAAGGCGCATGACGGCCTGCTCGACTCCGCTCATCGCGAGATTATGCGCCTGGTTCGTCGAATAATTTGCGGAGGCGTTGTCGGTGACGTTCAACGTACTCCTGTTTATCTGCATGCGCGAGACCGACACGACGATGCCCATCCCGAGTACAAGAAATATCAACATTTTTCCCACGACGACCTCCACTTGCTGCTACAACGGACAACATTCGTACATACTGATTTCGCGGCGATGTACACGCCGGTGTGCATACTCCGGAAACACACCGTCCGTTTCAGCATTTTCTGGTAGGTTCTTCTTTTGAAGCGGATTGCGTCCGGAACTACTGCACAGCCGCGACGGAGAGATTCCGCGGGAACACCTGCTTGTGCCAGTAGGCGCCGGTGTTGCAGTTGACGGCGGACCGCATGATGACGTTATGATCCACCACCTGCTGGCTGCCCATCGTCCGTGTCAGGGGTGTTCCGCTCACGGCTCGCGATTGTGTCACATCCCCGCTTCGCACCAGAAGGTTGCTCGACAGCATCGAGGCCTCGATGGAACGGACGTTCGCCGCGGTGAGCGTGGCCGCGCGCGCGGAATCGTAGCCGGTGAAAAGCAGCAGGCAGCCCTTGCTGGTCCAGCTCCGCGCACGCGCGCCGCTGCGTGCCACGGTGCGTGTCACCTCCTGGCCCAGATTCGTGGTGTTTGTGGCGTACGAAATGGTATCGATCACGCCGTCGTTGCCAAGATCGGACAGGAAGGTGATGGACGTGTTGCTCATCGCGAGAATTTTTTGCGACGAGGGGACCCTGTAGCCGATGATGCCGAGTTCCCGTTCCAGCGTCTGCGACATGTCCGTGAGCGACACCTGGGAAATTTCGTTCAACACAGTGTCGCTCGCCGACTGCTGCATACGAATGACGAGCGCGGTGAGCATGACCAGCACAACCCCGCCGATGATGAATGATCCGAATGTATCGAGCGCGCTACCCATTCTCCGACCTCAATAACTTTTGTGATAGACAAGAGTGACAGGTTCTTCCATAAAATCCGATACCACGGTAATCTGTATTCGTTTCATATGTGTTTTGGAAAGCGATTGAATATCAGGGGTGGACGGATTGACATACCATACTATTGCAGACACACGGAACGCGCCCGCCCGGGGTGTGGTGATGTTTGTGACAAATCCGTGATAGTCGTCCACATCATCGGTGGTCCCCGCCTCGTTCAGATTCGCGCCGAAGCGCGCGGGTTCGGTAAAGCGCGGCAGTGTGGCTGTGTCGGACGCGACCGTGGCCGCGTCAAAGGCGCGGGAACATATGTCGTTGAGCGCCGACTGTCCCACCGACGTTGCGGCCACGGTGAATTCGGCGTCGGACACCTGCGCCTCGCTCAGCAACTGCGCCCTGTTGCTGTTGAGCGAGAGTATCGACAGAAGCGTCAACGCCCCGATAACAAGAATCATCTGCATTCCACCCATCTCAGCTCCGTATTGTCTTACTTTATCGCAATCGTCAAAGAGCGACGGTGGTGTGTTCCTAAGAGGTGCGTTCTAGTGTTTTCTGCTGCACAATGATACTATAACAGATTTCGTGTTGCATGAATGCAACCTTAATACATAATTACAGTTCTGTAATATTCGTCAGCCGCACGCGCCCGTGCGTATGGCGGCGCCGGCAGTATCGGGACCAAGTTTCACCTTGGCGGCATCCGTGCTATCTTGGCGGCGCGATGCGAGAACAGCTAAAGCGCCTGACATCCGACAGCGCCGTCTACGGGATCAGCACGATCCTCGGCCGCTTCCTGAACTTCCTGCTTGTCCCGCTGTACACAAACGTGTTCCCGGCGGGCGAGTACGGCGTCGTGACCGTGGTGTATTCATACGTGGCCTTTCTGAACTTTGTATACCCGCTGGGACTCGAGGCGGCGTTTATGCGTTTTGTGAGCAACGCGAGCGACGAGGAGGCGCGCAACGCCGTGTTCTCCGCGCCCGTCATTCTCATCGCGCTGGCCTCCGCCGTCTTCACGTCGCTGCTGCTGCTGTTCTCCGAACCGATCGCCGCGAGTTCCAATATCCGCGGGCAGTGGGGCGCGATCATACCGCTGGCGAGCATCACGCTGGCGCTCGACGCCATCAACGTGGTGCCCTTCGCGGCGCTGCGCATGGAGCGCAAGGCCCGGCGCTTTGCGTTCATCCGCGTCACGAACATCCTGATCAATATCGCGCTGAACCTCGTGTTTGTCCTCGTGCTGCACATGTCCATCGTGTCGATTTTTACAGCGAATCTTGTTGCCTCGGCATCCAGCACGCTGCTGCTCGCGCCGGGCGTGTTTGCGCGTCTGCGCTTCAGTTTCCCGCGGCGGCTGCTGCGCGACATGCTTGTCTTCGGCGTGCCCACGATTCCGGCGGGTCTGGCCGCCATGGTGACGCAGGTCATCAACCGCCCCATCATGCAGGCCATCATGGGCGACGAGGCCACAGGCATCTTCGGCGCGAATTACCGGCTCGGCATCATCATGATGCTGGTCGTCACCATGTTCCAGTATGCCTGGCAGCCGTTCTTCCTGCAGATGGCCGGCAGGGACGACGCGAAACGACTCTTTGCACGAGTCATGACATACTTCATGCTGCTCGGCAGCGCCATCGTGCTCGGCGTCTCGTTTTTTATCGACGATGCCGCCACCGTGCCGCTGCTCCATGGACGTTCCCTTATCGGCCGCGGATACTGGAGCGGACTGCCCATCGTACCCGTGGTGCTTTTCGGCTATTTGTGGACCGGCGTCAGCACCATCCTCAACGCGGGTCTGCTCATCGAGAAACGCACCGGCCATCTCGCGCTGGTGACGGGCATCGGCGCCGCGGTGAACGTGGCGGCGAACCTGCTTCTCATTCCGCCGTACGGACTGATGGGAGCCTCCTACGCCATGCTCGCGGCCTACCTCGTGATGGCGCTGCTGTATTGGATACTCTCGCAGCGCATCTATCCCGTGCCGTGGGAGTATACACGGCTCGCGCGTATACTCCTGGCGATGGCCGCTGTCGCCGCTCTGTGGTATCTGCCAATAAAACCCGCGGTGCTGCCGCAACTCGCGTGGGAGGCGGTTCTGCTCGTCCTCTACATCGTGCTGCTCTTCGCCTTCCGTTTTTTCCTGCCGTCGGAACTGCGCGAACTGCGCGGCCTGCTGCGCGCGCCGCGCGCTCCCGGCAAATCTTTCACGAAGGAACAGCAGTAGAGCGGAACCGGGGACACGACGAGGGGAAGCGCGCGCAACATCGGGAGAACGGGGTGTGTGAGAATGCACAGACTCAGGCGCGGATCCGGGAGAAGCGACCGCTCATGTGCACAACGGCCGGGGACGGACCTTCGGGTTCTCTACACGAAAATCCGTACCTTGCCATTCTTCCATGAACCTCACAGGCACGAACACACCATGAACGTACTCATCACCGGCGGGGCCGGATTTATCGGATCGACAATCGCGCGCGAGTATCTGCGTCTCGGACATCAGGTGACCATCATCGACGATCTGTCCTCGGGATTCCGGGAGAATGTGCCCGAGGGTGCGACGTTCTATCAGATGGACATCCGTGACGAGGGCGTGTACGATGTGATGCAGCGGCACGCGGTGGAGGTGGTGAATCACCACGCCGCGCAGATCGACGTGCGCAAATCCGTTCTCGATCCGCGCCACGACGTGTCGGTGAACGTGATCGGCTCGATCTCGATGATCGAGGCCGCCGTGCGCCACGGTGTGAAACGGTTCATCTTCGCATCCACCGGCGGAGCCATTTACGGCGAGCAGGACTATTTTCCGGCGGACGAAAAACACGCGACAAATCCCGTCTCGCCCTACGGCATCTCCAAGTTGACCGTGGAAAAATTCCTGCATTACTACGCCGTCGAGAAACAGCTCACCTACACCGTCCTGCGCTACACCAATGTGTACGGTCCGCGGCAGAGTCCGCACGGCGAGGCGGGCGTGGTCGCGATCTTCTCCGACAAGATGCTGCGCGGCAACGAGCCCGTGATCAACGGCGACGGATTGCAGACCCGCGACTACGTGTTTGTGGGCGACGTGATGCGCGCCAACGCGCTCGCGTTGACGATGGAAGGCACCAATACCTTCAACGTGTGCACGGGCGTCGAGAGCACCGTGGTGGATATTTTCGAGACGCTGAACAGCGGCTTCGCGACGCCGCTGCGCCGCGTGCACGGACCCGCAAAACCCGGCGAGCAGCGCCGCAGCGTGTGCACCTCAGAAAAAATTCGTACACAGCTCGGTTGGCAGCCGACAGTCGCCTTGCGCGAAGGACTGCTCGAAACTCTCGAATTTTTTCGCGAAAAGGTTTCCCGAGGATAATATCCGGGAACCCGTCGACGCGGATGGCCCGCCCGTCAGCCGTATGAAAACAGGGCACTTATGACGGCCGTGCGTGAATCCGCCTGAATTTCGTGTGAACGATGGGCACAAGCTGTGAATATTATTCACTTGCCGCATGGTACGAATTAGTGATAAGTTGTTGCTACGCATTGGGCTGAACGCCCTTCCGCCCGTCTTTCCGACACACTGCTCATGGCATGATTCATGAACTTTGATCGGGGTTTGTAGTTCCCTGATCAACGACCATTTGAGACGACCCACCGTTGTTCAACACGTCAGAAACACTCAAGGATCTTGAAATCCCCGAAGGCCGCCGCCTTCTGCATGATTTTTATCATGACAGGCGCGTGAAGAATACTTTGGAGTTCGGCACCGTGCTCGACTGCTGGCGCCTGTGCCGCCGTGGCACCGAGATCCAATTCAGCGACGGCCGTCGTGTGCGTTTCGAGACGAGCCTCGGCGTGAAGCTGGGCACGCGTGTATTCTTCGAGGAAATCGTCGGGCGCTACTACTACAACTACGTGTCGGGCCTCGTGTACGGCGGCGCGGTGCTGGTTCTCATCTCGCTGGTCGTATACCTCGCGGGATATGTGGACGAGACCTTCGCGCTGGTCGCCTTTTCGATACAGGCCCTGCTGCTGTTGCTCCTCGCCTTCGTGACCGCCTACAGTCCCAACGAAGACGCGGCGGGATCGAACGCCTTCGGCGCCTCCGAGACCCTGCTCAGTTCCATGAACAGCACGGTGCGCGAGATGACAAACGCCGTATCGGATCTATTTCGTCTTATTTCACAGTCCGACATCCGTCAGGACGTGCTGCTGACGCGGCTCACCGACCACCTCTCGAAGGTGAACTCCGAGAACATCCGCCAGTACAGCGACACGATGCAGGAGACGAACCTCCTTCTGCGCGGTTTCCTCGAAACGACGAGCGGCCGCTCTGACGCGCTCATGCAACAGAACATTGAAGCCCTGCGCGAAGCGCGGGAATCCCTCGAGTCCATCGCGCGGCGTCTTTCCGCGCTGGAAGCGGGCAGGGCGTAGGCGGGTCAAGAGCGAGAATGAGGACGCACGTGTGGTCAGGCGAAAACGTTTCGATGTCTTCTTTGTGCTGTATCTCTGCGCAGTCGGCGTGTTCGTCATTGTCTCGCGCGAACGCGACACGCGGGAAGCGGTTCTGCGCGCGCGCTCCGAAGTCGTGGTGCGCTCCTTCCTCCGCCCGCTCACGCTCGAACTCCCCGACAGCGTCGTCACCGTGTACGTCGATGCCGACAGCCGCGGACGCGTCGCGCCCGGCGCCCGCACGTATCGCGACCGCATCGTGGTTGCGGACATCGGGCCTCGTGATTCCGTGGGGGTTGAACTGATGTCCCTCTCTCTCGACAACACGCTCATCTCGCCCGCGGCCGTCGCGGTGCACGGACGGCGCGGTGTCGGAGAGTTGCGCGACCGCACCGTGGCCTTCCCCTTCGAGTGCCGCTTCGACCAGACCGGCGACTACGTGCTGACCTTCGATGCTCACGCGCGCCGCATACGCCTGGGCGACGACGGTCTGTATCATTACGGCGACGTGTCGTTCTCATCCGGCGCCGTCGACGCGGAACTCGTGCGTCGGCTCGAACATGCGCGTACCTCGCTGCGCGTGCACGTGCGCGACACTTCCGCGACCCGCACCTTCGCGTGGGCGCGCATGCGCGCAGCCGTCGAGACGCAGAGCATCGCGACAGCGCGCGGCTATCAGGTGAACAACACCATCACCGTGACGCACCCCCTGCCGGTGTCGTCGGCGCGCATCGTGCGCGGTTACGGCGCAATCGAGCTGCACAGCCATTCGACCTCGCTGAGTGAATACCACTGGTCCGGCACCGCGCGCGGCGGCAGCGACACCGTGACGGTGGAGTTCCGCATCGACAAGACGGGACAGGTTGTCGACGTGCTGCAGGTGTCGTTCGTGGTCAATAGCGTCGAACCTTTCCTCGATAGCGCGGTGCCCGAGTATGTGTACGCGGGCGAGGATCTCGCGTGTTCCATCTCCGTCGCGGGCCTTACCGACACCAGGGCATATCGCTGGGAGCTGCTCGAAGTGGCCGGAGGCAGCAAGGCATCGGTGAAGGACACGGGTGTGGGGACGCAGATCCGCTACCATCTGCCGAACAACTTCGCGGGCAAGGTGCTGCGTGTGCGCGCCACTTACCGCGGCAAACCGTACGAGTACATCTCGCCGCTGTCCTACGAAGGCGGCACGTCCACGTTCACGTTCCGCGTGGTCGATCCTCCCACACACATCAACGTCGAGCTGCCCGCGCGTCCTCGCCTGCTGCAGCCCATCTCGTTCACGGCGCGTATGTTCAGCGATCCGCGCTATGAGCAGGACCGTCCCGTGGCCAGTCTCAAGGATGTCGACGTAAAATTATGGCGCGTGAGCGGGGGAGTCGGATACAGGAAAAAAGACCTGATCCGCACCGATCTCACCATGCTGAGCATGGGACGTTTCCAGATCTCCGTGCGTCGCGGCAACGAGCAGGACACCGTTGCGGTGCCCGCCCGCGTGCGCCTCGAAATCCGCGCGCGCAAGACGCAGGTCGAGAAGGAATTTACGTTGTATGAATAAACTGTCGACTACATATCACTCTAAAACGCGTTTCCCGGCCAGGCCGGGGAGCTCAATATTCATTGTTTTCCGAGGAGGTTATCCCATGTCACGAATCATCGGATCACACGGAACGTTGCCTTTCTTCGTTCTGCTGCTCATCTGCGCGTTCCTCATTCCCGCCGGCGCCGGCTTCGCCCAGTCGTCGAAAGAGGAAATGATGACGCTCGAACAGTACAAAGCATTTCTCAAGGACGAAGGCAAGCAGCGCGGTCTGAGTGAGGCAAAGGCCGAGGAACTCGAAAAACTGCTCCCCGGTGGCGCCCTCACCGAACGCGTCGTGAAAATCGGTATCTCGACGTTCATCCTGAATCTCGCGATGATTTACACGGTGGCCATCGTGTCGATGTCCATCATCGTGCTCTTCTTCACGCCGTTCGGACTCTTCCTGTTCCGCGGGAATCTGCACGCGCTCGTGGGTTCGATACTGAAGGCCACGGGTCTCTCGAAGAACATCAGCGACAATCCGAACAACCTCGGCTTCGGCGACCATCTGATGACGTGGCCGAAGAAATGCCTGCAGGACAGCCACGGCCGCGTCCGCAAGGCCTTCGCGATGTACATGCACAACCACTTCATCCCGCAGTACAAGAACAACATCACGGCCGTGGCCTTCATCGGCACCGCGTTCCTGATCCTCAACATCGGTCTCCGCGGTGTGAAGTTCATGGTCGCCCATCAGCCCGACCTGATCATCATCGCGATCATCGTCGAAATCACGGTGCTCTGCCTCCTCGGTCTCACCACCTGGTACGAGAAGGAAGAGGATGAAACCGAGGGTGACGGCTCGCGCGTGCCCGGCACCGAGCTTACCTGGTCCGAAGTGAAAGCCAAACTGGATGCGCTGGAACACGACCTCGAAGAGTCCGCTCACAAATCGCGCGGCATGGTCGGTCGCTGAGCGTCGCGCTCACGCGAACGATCAGGAGGAATGAACCATGGCCAAATCAGGCGATCACTACAAAAAATACCAGGTCTATTTCTTTCTGTACCTGGCCGTCATCTGCGAGCTCCTTATCATCATCGTCGAACGCGACGATGCGGAGGAGCATCTGCTCGCACAGCAGCGCGCCCTTGAAGAGAAGAACCGGCGCATCATTCTCGAGCTGCTGAAGAACATGCCCACCGTTGCAGCGGCGGGCGACAACCAGCTCAAGGTCAACGAGTCGCGCTACTTCACGATCCGCGTGAAGGGTCTGGGCGACCGTGACGAAGTCACCACACCTCCGGTTGTGGAAGTGTCGAAGAACGGCCAGGTGACGCAGATCCTGAAGTACCCGGCCGACATCCGCGACAGTTCGCTCGAGTCCACCACAGGCGAGCGCATCTATCGTTTCAACTGGAAGGCGGATCAGGGCGCGGGGCGCTTCGACTTCTGGGTCAAGGCCGGCACGAACCGCGTGGAACTCAAACCCGAGGTCGGCCGCGAGGCCGTGATCAAGGTGGGTTCTCTCGAGTTCCGGCGCGAGGAAATCCAGCGCGCGATCGACTTCGATCAGGCCCTGAAGGGCACGCCGCTCGAGTCGTTCATCCAGCGGTCCGAACAGCTCGATCCGGCGCGTTTCACGGTCGAGGTGATCTCCGAGGCCTATGACCAGTTGCAGATCCAGGCCGACCCGATCGTGACCGCGGTGGGCTTCCCGACCTACAACGAAATCAAGGTGCGCGGCACCACGGTCGACAAGATCTCGTCGATCAACGTGGGCGGCGGCGGCGGAGCCCTGAGCCCGCAGGCCAACGAGAATCCGTGGCGCAGCGACGATCCCGCGCGCGGCAAGTGGGCGTGGTCGGGCACCTTCAATGAAGCGGGCGAAAAGACCGTGACGGCCGAAGCGTACGACAAACGCGGCGCCGGCGCTCTGAGCCGTTCGCGTCCCATCCAGTTCAACGTCATCGTGAAGGATCCCGTGCTGGCGAAACGCCGTCCGGGCAAGGCCTTCGCGGGTGAATCGTTCGAAATGAACATCAACGTGCAGGGCCTCGAGGACGTCGGTTCGTACTCGTGGAAACTGCTGGTCGACGAGAAGGAAGTGCAGAGCGGAAACGGCAGCATCGTGCGTTACAAGGTGCCGCCCACGGCGAAGACACTCGCGATCAACGCGATGTACCGCGGACGTCAGTACTTCGTGTACTTCGATTCGACGAAGAAGCAGCTTATGCCGTCGGACTTCCAGTACACCGTCTCCACACCGCCGGTCAACATCCAGCCGTTGTTCAACAAGGGCGGCGAGTATCCGATCAACACACCGTTCGAATTCATCACGGACCGCTGCGGCCGCTGCACCAAGGACAACATCCGCAACGTGTCGGCGAGCGACATTCGCGTCACCGTCGAGGACGAGAACGGCAACGATCTGCTCGCGGATACGCCCGACATCCGTCCCATCGCGGCAACACCGCCTTTCGAGAACGGCACCCAGGTGAAGTTCTATCTGAAGGGCAAGGTCAAGAAAGATGGCACCGCCGCGGTGATCAAGATCACGGCAGGGGGCACGTCGGAAACGTACGACATCACCCTCATCCCCGCCGAGTGATCCATGAAAGCGACTATCGAAAAAGCATCACACGACCCACGAGGCACCCGTATGAAGAGCACAATCGCTCGCACGTTACTTCTCTGCTTCGTCTTTGTCGGAGCCGTGAGCGTGATTCCCGCGAAGGCGCAACCCGACCAGGTGCGAACCAAGCAGAACGATCTGAAGAAGGAATACAACGATCTTCAGGAAAAGAACCAGCTCATCCGTTCGGCCGCTAAAGACAAGCCGCTGCCGACAACCGGCCGCCGCCGCGGCAACCTCGCCACCGGCTACGATTTCACGCAGGTGAAGGGGTACCGGTTGCGTCCGGCCGCGCTGCAGGAACGCCTCGACAAGGTGTTCAAACGCGCGAACGAACTCGGACTGCTCGACGAAGAGTATCACCTCAACGGCGCATCGACCGTCCCCTGTCCCACCGGCCAGGGCGGCGCGTCGATCAGCGGCGTCGAAGTGTACGTGGTTGAAGCGACACCCGAGGAAATCGAACAGCAGGGAATCAATCCCTACGACCTCATCGAAGTGCGCGTGGTGAAGACGGAGACCTGTCCCGAACCGCGTCAGGACGAGGAAGAGGACGAGGAAGGCGCACGCCGCCCCCGCGCCCGCGGTCAGAGCTCGACGCTGAAACAGTACATCCTTTCGGGGATGGACCTGTGGAGCGCGATCAAGACCGAGGACGAGACGCTGTACGACGACGTGCTCGCACGCCGCGTCAATGAAGAACCGCTTCCCCAGCCCGCATTCGCGGCCGAGAAACGCGGTCCCTTCATTGTCATGAACAACGCCGATCTCGAGACGGCCACCAGCCGCTTCTCGGATTTCTGGAACATCAAGGACACACTCCGCACGAATCAGCTTCCGGTGCAGGCCGAGGCAGCGGGACCCTTCTTTAAAGCCGAAGTGCCCATACTGCTCGACGATCCCAAGGGCGGCCGCGTGCGCATCACCAATCCCGACAACAGCCAGATCCAGATCAACAAGATCGAATTCATCGGATCGAACAGCGAGTCCTTCCGCGTCGACACGCGGACGCCGCTCATGCTCGGACCGAAAGCCGACACAAGCGGCAAGCAGAACATCCGTTTCGAGTACGTCGGCAATTCGCCGTACGAGACACCGGGCCAGTTGCTCATCCAGTCGCAGGCGGGCACCTTCTCGCAGACCATCGACGTGGTCATGAATCCGGGCCGCCAGCCGGCCGACTTCGTGGTGCTCGACCTGTCCCTCGACAAGATCGAACTCCGTTCGCCGGCCCGTTCGGGCTTTGCACCCGACTGGCGCATCGCCTACGCCATGGGCAATCCCGAAATCGGGATGCCGCGCTGGAGTTCCGGCATGTCGACGCTGAGCATCGGCTACAAACACCAGATGAGCGTGGGCCTTGTCATGCCGATGAACATGACGGCCGACGGTTTCCCGACGCCGCTGTCGTATGACAACTCGCTGCTCTACTCGCCGATGGGCTACAACATCGCGTTCGACTTCACCTTCGGTTTCCCCTTCTCGCTCGGCGGCAGCATCACGATCACCGACCGTTTCGACGGGGCCGACAAGTATCACAGCATGAAGCTCGTCAACACGATGATCGACGATCGCGTGTACAAGAACAACTTCTTCAACATCTCCACCGCCGCGCTCGTGTACTACCCGATCATGTTCAAGGACCGCATCCACGATCCGAACATGCTCGTGCGCCTCAGCGTCGGCGGCGGCTTCCAGCGCGTCGAGCGCAACTACTTCGCGGCGAACACCGAAGTCGTGAAGTGGGCCGACAACACCATGAAGCAGGTCGAGAAGAACAAGCTGTACTGGTTCGAACGCGAGAAGGATCTCTTCGACGTGTTCATCCGTTTCGACTTCATCAATACCGGTGCGAAAAACAATTACGGTCTCGGCATCCAGTACTTCACCGGACGCCTTATGACCGATGCGTGGCTCGAACTCACCGAATGGCTGCGTGTGGAAGCGAAGTACTCGTTCCTGCTCCGCAGCAAGGAAGTGTGGGAATCCGAGAACAGCGTCTTCATGATCACGCCGAGGTTCCGCCTCGGACTTCCTTCACTGTTCAACTGAGGAGGGAAGCCATGACGACTCGCACTTTCACACTTTCGGAATTCCAGGGTACCCGCATGAACGCCATTAAAACAGCCCTCGCGCTGCTGGTTGTCGCCTGCACGCTGACGTTGTTCCGGCCCGCGCCCGTCCAGGCCCAGCCATCGGGCGACGCGCTGACCTCGATCGACGCCATCATGCGTTTCATGGCGAGCGAAAACTTCGACGAAGAGGATCTCAAGCGCCGCATCGTCTGGTCGGAAAAACTCGTGAACGAAGTTGTGGCCTACGCCCCGACGGATGAGAACCGCCAGAACTACGTGCGTCTGCTCGACATCGGTCTCAAGCAGTTCCAGGACGAGAACAGCCGTCTCCGCGTGCTCGTCCGCGCCATCACCACGCTCGATCCGCTCATCCAGAAATACTTCCCGCAGTGGATTGTGATGGACGAACCCACCGTGCTCGAAATCATGCGCAAGGTCCGCGACAACCGCGACGATCTGCGTGACGACGAGGCGGTGGAGATTGCCGACCGCATTCTCACGGGCCGCGCGCGCATCCGCATCATCCGCAGCCCGCGTGATCCGGAGACGCTCATCGCCGTCATCATCGAGAAGGCCCGCGCCCGCGGCGGCGAGGAGGAATCCTCGGCCAGCTTCAGCGCGAACGCCGAGAATCCCGACTTCGAGGATTACCGCATCGTCGGCAAGAAGAACCTGCGCGACGTGCTGACCTCGGAACTGTACGACCGCGTCGCGAATCCGTCCGAATACCCGCATCGCGTGGAGACGGGCGTGCTTCAGCCGCGTCCCGACAACGCGGAAGCCACCGTCAGCATTCCTTTCGGCGGCGGTTTCATGTGGACGCTCGAGACCGACAATCCGATGAACAACAACGTCGGCCTCGCGCCCTCGCGCATCCGCGCCGGCTTCGAACTCAAGATCGGAAACGACTGGGTGAATCTGCCGTTCCTGTACGGACCGCAGTGGAACACCATGTTCGTGTACGAGCCCTCGTCCACCGAGTACTTCAAACTCGGTCCCTCGATTCCCTTCACCTGGGGCGACGAGAGCATCAACACCGATCTGCCGCTTCTCAAGAATCGCCGCACTAACGGCACCTGGGGCGTCTCGGGCGAGTACTTCCGCCAGTTGAGCAACACCTCCGCGCCGCTCGGCACCGACGCTTACGGCCTCGGCGCCGCGGCGTTTGTGTCGTTCGGACTCAACAAGTTCGGCACAAAGAAGGTGACCAATGCCGACGGAGAAATCCTGAACGGCACGGGCATGAAGCCCTTCTTCCGCGACCATGAATTTAATCCTCCCGTCAACGCGGCCGGCAATCCCGACAAGGCGATGCTCCGCCGTCTGACCTTCTACTACATGACCGCGTCGGCCACCGCGTACTACTGGCGCGATCTCGGTTTCATGCTCGACGGACTGCGCCTGCATGTCGGTCTCGGCTATCAGAAGTTCAACGAAGCCCGCCGCACATGGCGCTGGAAGGAAGACAATACTTTGTTCTCCGATTCCACCGTTTTTGACAGCGTGAAGGTGCTTGCCGGTCACGGCACGCTCGACGCCTTCGTGCGCCTCAGCTACGACCATCGTGGCAAGACCCGCTACGGCACGGCGCTGCAGTACTTCAACGGCGGACTCATGGCCGAAGTGTACTTCCACATCTTCCAGTGGCTGCGCGCGGAAGTGAAATACTCGCGCGTGGTGTTCCGCGATCCCGAGCCGTGGGAACACGGCGAGATGATCGTCCCCGGCCTCCGCATGAACTTCGTGTTCTGATGCGGACCCGCGCGTGTGCCCGCGTCACGGGCCGCACGTGAACGTTGTGAACGGGCGGTCCGTCTCGGCGGATCGCCCTTTCCATCTCTCCTTCATGCGATTCGACAGTTCATCCGCCGCGCTCCGCGGACTGCATACATGGCGACCATCGCTTCACCACAGTTTCCCGCCGCGCGCCTGACAGTGCTTCTGGCGCTGCTCCTGCCGCAACTTCTTGCAGCGGGTGGTGCCGACAGTCTGAAAAAGGCGACCATCATCTCGGCCCGCAGCACGCGGCCCGAGAGGGTCACCGTGGAAATCCGTTCCGTCGACATCAGCCGCTTCCCCGTGGCCGACGTGATCATCGACGCGCGCGATTCGGTCGGCAATTATTTTTCGGGATTAAAAAAGACCGACCTCATCCTGTATCAGGACGGGATGCCCGTGTCCATCCAGGACATCAGCACCATTTCGGCGAGCAACAGCGTGCCCGTCGACATCGTGTTTGTGGTGGACCAGACAGGCAGCATGCGGCAGGAGGTGAACGAGGTCAAGAACAACATCTTCGAATTCACGCAGCGCCTGTCGCAGCGCGGCGTCGATTACCGTCTCGGCCTGATCACCTTCAGCGACCGCATCGAGCGGCGCAAGGAGTTGACCGAGGACGTCAACGTCTTCATCACCTACATCGACAACATCGCGATCGGCGGGGGAGGGGACAATCCCGAGAACGCGCTCGAGGGCCTGTCCGAAGGCACCACGTTGCGTTTCCGCCAGTCGGCCCAGCGCATCTTCATCCTGATCACCGACGCGCCGTTCCACCAGAAGGGAGACGCGGGCGACGGGAAGACCGAATACACGACGAAGTCGATGGTCGATTTCCTCAAGAAGAAGAACATACGGCTCTTCTCGATTTCGCCGCCGCGGCTCACCGATTACCGCCAGATGACCGACGCCACCTACGGCAAGCAGTTCGATATCGTGCAGGACTTCAGTTCCATACTGGACGAGTTCAGCGCGTCGATCACCAACCTGTACGCGGTGAAGTACACCATCAAGGCCGAAGTGCCGCCCGAGGCGATCACACTCGAGATCCGCAACATGCAGGACGAGGTGGTCGTGAACCAGCGCGTGCCTATCCTCGAAGTCGACAAGAAGTTTGTGCTCGAGAACATTCTCTTCGAGTTCAACCAGGCGACGTTCGATCAGACTTTTGTATCGGAATTACGCAACATCCTCAACATGCTCAAATCGTATCAGACGATGCATGTCGAGATCCGCGGCCACACCGATTTCCTCGGCAGCGACGAATACAACATCGCGCTGTCGGACGCGCGCGCGCGCGCCGTGAAAAAGTACCTGGTGGACCGCGGCATCAATGCGTCGCGCATCACCACGCGCGGCATGGGGAAGTCGCTTCCCATCGCGCCCAACGACACCGAAATCGGCCGTCGGCTCAATCGCCGCACCGAGGTGATTATCACGAAGAAGTGATGCAGGGGAGATAGGTAGTTGGTAGATGGTAGATGGTAGATGATGGTAGATGGTAGATGGTAGTTGGTAGATGGTAGCGCGATCTACTGGGGGTGTGTGAGGAGACAGGAGTAAGGAGACAGGAGGAACGGACTTGCACAGTGCGTGTCTCCTGTATTCTGTCTCGTGTCTCCTCACACCCGCGTGCGGACCCAGGAGTCAGGAGTCAGGAGACACTGAGTGACACGGTGTCAGCTCCCGCGCTATGTTTTCCACCCCGCGACACGTACATTGCGAGATAGCACACGCGCCCGTAGCTCAGTTGGATAGAGCATCTGCCTTCTAAGCAGAGGGTCGCTGGTTCGAGTCCAGCCGGGCGTGCAAAGGGGAACGGACAACGGTGAACGGAAAACGGCAACCGTCTTCAAATCGTCGTACCCTTCCCTCTTCCTCCTTCCCTCTTCCCTCTTCGCCCTTCTCGGTCCGGTGTCAGGGGCCGACAAACACCGCTACAACATTCCACGATCCGTCGCGCTGGTATTCTACGCGGGTGGCGAGGGAGTGAACGAGATGCAGCCCGTAGCCGCGTGAGCCGGCTTCCTGCAGGGATTGCGGCGTAGTGTAGGTGTCGGACCGCGCCACATCGAAGGGCCGGCCGTCGTCGCGAAGGGTGAGTGTGTAACCCTGCGCGGCAACATCGAGACTGACGGTCACGCGGTGTTCGTGTTCGTCGTCCAGGCCGTGGTCGATGATGTTTGCCAACACTTCGTTGAGACAGAAATCGAGGCGTTCGCGGGCGTCCCTGGACGCGCGGAGGGCATCGCAGCGCGCGTTCAGCCACGCGGTGGCGTCGCGCAACGCGGCGTACTCGCCGCGGCGGCAGGGGATGACGATGGATGCGCGTAATTCGGGATATGCTGCTGCTTGTATCATGAAGGTGATGATATCCTCACATGTTGGATGCCACGGTGTGCGTCGAAACACACGGGGAAAGATACACATGTGTCGAATTATCCACATCCGTATCCTCGAGAAAACACAATAACCGGAAACGTGTTTCCGGAGCCGCTTTTCCGTGGGCGCTTCGACCATCCCCGACCCGCGTGAAAATATTTCCGGACGGTGGCGGAGTCCGGACGTCGTCGCGTATCGGGAGCCCCGCCCTGAGCAGGATCGACTTTTTCCAAGATCACTTCCGAGCCCTCGATCACACGCGCACCGGCGGTGCCTGTATGTGGCGCTTCGAATATTGTGACCCTTCGGTCAGGATTCGTCCGCTCGATTGTCATACAACGACTGCGGCGTTGTATAATGAGTCATCGATTTTTCGAGTATTTTGTCTTTGAACGGGAAACGGGAGACTCCCTTGCTGTTGCGTGACGATGCACATATCCGGAGGTGACATGCGGCTTTTGTCTCGAATTTCCCTGCTCACGATTCTGTTCCTTCTCCCCGCCGTCGGAGAAGCGCAGCCGCAGCTCAACCTCAAAAGGGTTGTCACCATCTGGCCGACGATCGAGTTGTATTACACTGTCGCGTGTAACGGCTCCCCGCTGTACCTCACCGACAAATCTCATATGGCCGTCACTGAAAACGGTGTGCCGATACACGATTTTATGATCTGGTGTCCCGATCCCTCTATTCGCTGCGCCATCTCGGTCGCGCTTGTCTTCGACGCATCCGGTTCCATGTCAGGGGCGGGCAACGCGGGTGCAAAAGCGGCCGGAAACGCGTTTATCGATCTGTTGGATGGGGTCAACGATCAGGCGGCCATACTCTGGTTCACATCCACCGTGACACTCGCCCAGCCGATGACCGTGTATACGAACCTTCTGCACAACGCTGTGAACGCTCTGCCGGCCAGTGGCGCGACGGCAGTGTGGGATGGGATGTACTACGGTGTACAGGAGCTGATCAGCAATGGCGTGAATCCCTGCCGCGTGGTGATCGTCTTAACCGACGGCGGTGACAATTCGAGTTCCAGGTCGCCGGCGGAGACGATCTCCCTGGCCATGAGGAACCGCATCCGCATATTTACCATCGGTCTGGGATCAGGCATACAATCCTCCATTCTGCAGAATATCGCGACAACGACCGGTGGCCGTTATTACGAAACTCCGAGCCCGTCACAATTGACGGCGATATACCAGGAAATATCCACGATCATTTTTTCGTCATTTCAGGAGTGTCTCATCACCTATCAGAGCCGCTGCACGGATGGAAGCCAGCGCGCAGTGGAACTGTCGGTCTTGAACGTGTGCGGTGGCAACGACACCGAGGTGAAATCATACAAGGCGCCGAAGGATACAACGACCTATTCGCCGCTCGCCATCGGCATCGCAAGCAAGACCGCCATGCAGGGGACGGGATCAATCGCCCTGCCACTGGAATTGCGCAGCCCCATCGTGCCGCAGGACATATTGTATGGCGCGACGTGTACTGTCCGATTCGATCCGACGGTCCTGAAATTCTCAGGGATCCGAACTCCCCCCGGATCCATCTACGAAAACCTGCCGATCACGATATCACCGTCGCAGAACGGCGCTGTGCTGCAGATTATGGACCGGAAGGTGCTCGAGGTCGCCTCCACCCCCGCATTGCTCGCCGAATTGCTCTTCGAAGCGCAGAACCCGCGACTCACGGACACAGTGTGTTCCGACATAAGCATCGAATCGTGGATCTTTGATGCGGGATGTTTCCGTCCTGTCCTTTCGGGCGGGCGCCTGTGTATCCGCCCCGGCAGCCCCGAAGTGATCTGTGATGTGTTGGCACCCGCCGCACTGACATGGTCGCCGCAGAAAAACGTCTATCAGCCCGACAGCTTCACCGTGATGATGCAACTGAACAATGTCGGAACGATGACGGCGTTCGGGACGCGGGTGGTATTGCAATACGATAAAACCGATTTCGATCTGCTCGTGCCGTTGAAGGATACGCTGGATGCGAGTCCCACCACGATCATCGCGAACGGTAGTTCGCAGGCCGCATGGCTGTTGCGCGCGAGCCCGCACGCCCTTCCAGATACGAGTCGTATCACATTCACGGCGCTGTTCGACAATCATGCACCCGTCGTGTGTACACGCACGATTACCATTCCGCGGGCCGAGTCCAGCTTGGAGTGCACCATCTCCGCGCCGCCGATCTTTGTCGACAGCGTACGAATGACCTATTCCCCCGATCCCGTTCCCGTCACAGTCAGTGTGCTCAACAACACCACCAGCGACCAGACCACCCTCAGCGTCGAGCTGGTGCTGCCCTCGGATCTGCAGTTCGTCACGCCCGACTCCGCGTCGAATGCGCGACGTCCTCTGCTTCCTTCCACTTTGTCACCGCAGCAGACCGGGGTGGGGCAGTGGCTTGTGCGGCGGGCGCCGAGCACCGTTGCAAAAACCATCCCCGTGGAATGTATCACGCGCCGCTTCGACAATGTGGTCAGCCGCTGTGTGTACGATCTGTATTTTCCCGCCGTGCTGCCGCCGTTGACTCCCGCCATCACGCCGCAGGGGCCGCATGAGTTGTGCGAAGGCGACAGCATCGTGCTCGATGCGGGCGCCGGGTATTCGCGCTACAGTTGGAATACGGGCGCGCGTACACGTATGCTCGCGGTGCGCAGCACAGGCGTGTACTATGTCACGGTGACGGATATATACGGCCGCAACGCGACCGCACCACCAGTTGTGGTGAACACGCTCCCCGCACCAGCACCGCAGTTCGGCCTGTCCTTGCCGGTCGGAATCTGCCTCGGTGATTCGGTGGTCCTCGATCCGGGGTCCTACCCCAGATATCTCTGGAACACCGGCGACACCACGCGTACGTTGGAGGTGCGCACCGCGGGTGTCTGGTTCGTGCGTGTTACGACGGCACGTGGATGTGTCGGGTATTCCGACACGGTGCGCACTGTCGTGCATCCACTGCCGGATAAACCCATCATCTCTCAGCAGGGTGACACGCTTTCAACACAGCCCGCCACCACATATCGATGGTATCTCAACAGGTTGCCGTTAGCACTGGGCGACAAACGCACCTTCGTTCCAGGCAACAGCGGACGGTACATTGTCCGGGTGACGAACGCCTTCGGCTGTACTGCAGAATCGGATGTGTACGATTTCTCAAGCACCGCCATCGGTGACATGCCCGCACCGAGCACCATTGCGCTCGAGGTGTACCCGAATCCCGTCACAAATGAGCTCACCGTCACACTGCGCGGCAACGCAGATAAGGTGGCCGACATCACGCTCATCTCCATACTCGGGCAAAAGATCGCGGGCAGAGCATTGCGCAGCTCACACGGCGAGCAGAGTATTATCTACGACCTCTCGACTCACCCCGCGGGTCTGTACTTCGTCACCGCCGCGGTGCATGGGCGGCGTGTGGCTGCGAAGGTCGTGAAGCAGTAACACGTGACACGTATCCACGTCGAAAGTAGCAAAGTAGCAAGGTGAAAAAGCACCAAAGTAGAAAAATCAATTTTTTACTCTCCAATTGGCCACTTTCAACTTTCTCCATGTTTGTACTTTCCACCTTCCACGTTATTACTTTCAACATCCATCGGGTAATCTCAAAAGAACGAATTGTATCGGAGGGGTGATGCGTACCGTGTATCGGTATTTCCTGATTGCCGTTGTTGTATCGTTCCCGTTCACGGTTGCGGCGCAGCCGCAGCTCAATTTCAAGCGAGTCACCAACAACTGGCCGACGATCGAGCTGTATTTCACGGTTGGGTGTCAGGGCCAGCCCGTGTGGCTCACCGACAAATCGGCGGTCACAGTGACCGAGAACGGTGCGCCGATACATGATTTTACACTCTTCTGTCCGGATCAGACTTTCGACTGCAGGCTTTCGACAGCACTGGTATTCGATGCCTCAGGTTCGATGCAGGGAGCCGGCAATGCTGGCGCAAAGGCAGGAGGAAATGCCTTCGTGGATCTTATGGACGGAATCGCAGATGAAGCCGCAGTGCTATGGTTCAATTCGTGGCCAACCTTGGCGCAGCCGATGACTATATACAAGGACCTGCTGCACAATGCCATCAATGCGCTTCCGGCCAGCGGGACCACCGCTGCGTGGGACGGCATTTACAGCGGCGTTCTGGAGATTATCAACAACGGCGTAAACGAGTGTCGCGCAGTGGTGGCACTCACTGATGGCGGCGACGCCTCCAGCAGCCGGTCGCCACAGGAAATAATATCGCTCGCAAACCGCAACGGCGTACGGGTCTTCACCATTGGTCTTGGTAGTGGCGTGTCATCGGGGACGCTCCAAAATATTGCGGAATTGACCGGCGGACGTTACTACCAGACGGCAAACCCTGCTGATCTGCCCGCGATTTACCGGGAGATCTTCGTCATTCTCGCGGAGGGCTTCCAGGAGTGCAGCATCAAGTATCAGGCCTCTTGTTTGGATGGCGGAACGCGGAATGTCGATCTCTCCGTCAAGAACATTTGTGCAGGCAGCGACAAAAAGACCAAGACCTACAGGGCGTTAAAGGATACAACCACATACATGTCGGTGGCACTCGGTTTCCAGAGTCACACGCTGCGGTCGCATTCCACCATGGCGATGCCGCTGGAACTGTTCACGCCGATTCCCGACGGATCCATCTTCTACGGCTCGACGTTCACGGTGCGCTTCGATGAAAACGTGGTGCGCTGCACCGGCGCACGAACACCTCCCGGATCGCTGCTGGAAAATGTTCCCATCACCATCACCTCCATTCCAGGCGGTGTCACGGTACAAACCTTAGATCGGAAATATCTGCCGTCGGCGCCCGCGCCATCCCTGCTGGCGGAACTGCTCTTCACGCCCGTCGGGTCGCCCTCCGACACCACCTGCACTCCCGTACAACTGACCTCATGGATATTCGAGGCCGGCTGTTTCCGTCCCGCGCTTATGAGCGGGCGCCTGTGTTTCACGAGCGGGTATCCGGATGTGACATGTACAACGTCCGGTCCCGCCGCGCTCGATTGGTCGTTGCCTCTCGGCAAGCACCTGCCCGACAGTATTCAGGTTTCCGCGCATCTGCAGAACGCGGGACTCAAGAATGCGGTCAACACACGTGTTGTGATCGGGTACAACAGCGCCGATCTGCTGCGGCTATCCCCCGCAACCGACACCATCGTCGTGACACCTTCCACGCTGCCACCAAACGGTCAGGCCACCGCCACCTGGATCATGCAGGCGCGTCCGCGTTCCGATACCGGCAGCACCCGTATCACCTTCACGACGCTGTACGACGACGGACTGCCGCGGCAGTGTACACACGACATCTCGATCCCAAAATCGGAGTACGATGTCGGATGTCAACTTATCGCGCCGGCTCTCACCGCCAATCTTCAGACGAAGAAGTACACACCTGATCCCGCACCCGTGCAGGCCGTGGTGCGCAACACCATGGCGACGCTGCAGGACCGTCTTACGGTGGAACTCCTGTTGCCGGCCGACATCAGTTTTGTCGCACCCGACAATCCCGGCACCGCGCGCAAGCAGCTCACTCCGGCGGTGCTCGATCCCGGACAGACCGGCAGCGCCTTGTGGTTTGTGCGCAGCGCAGAGCAGCCGATCGACACACGCCGCACGCTCGAGTGTGTGACGCGGCGCGACACTGTGGAGATATGCCGCAGCACGGTCGAGATGCTGATTCCGGGAGTTACGGGTCCGCCCGCACCCGTCATCACGCCGCTCGGGTCGCTGCGTCTCTGTCCGGGCGGGAGTGTGGAACTCGACGCGGGCGACGGATACAGCAGCTACCTCTGGAGTACCGGCGAGCGTACACGCACCATCGTCGTGCGCAGCGCGGGCAGCTACCTCGTCACCGTCACGGATCAGTACGGACGCCGTGGCACAGCGACACCCGTTGTGGTTGCGATGGTGCCGGCGCCCAGGCCATACATCTCTCCTCAGCGTCGGCCGCATATCATATGCGAGGGCGAATACGCCGCACTTGATGCCGGATCATACGCAGAGTACCTCTGGAACACCGGCGAAGTCACACGAACGATAACCGTCCGCACTTCCGGTTCGTGGTGGGTGCGAGTAAAAAGTGCGGAAGGATGTTACGGGTACTCCGACACCGCAATGTCAACCGTTGTACCGCTGCCCGTAAAACCCACCATCACACGATCGGGCGACACACTCACAACACAGCGGTATCAGACGTATCAGTGGTACAAAGATGGTGGCCGAATGACGGGCGCGGTGCAGCAGAGTTTTGTGGCGACGTCAAAGGGCGCCTATCAGGTGCGTGTCACAAATGAATACGGATGCACATCGGCGTCCGACATCATCGACCTCGTACTCACCGGCTTCGAAGGTGTTCCCGCACCGAACACCATTTCGCTCGAGGTGTACCCGAATCCCGTCACAAATGAGCTCACCGTAACACTGCGCGGCACCGCGGACAACCCGGCCGACATCCGCCTCGTTTCTGTTCTCGGCCAGACAATCACCGGCACCACCTCGCGCAAGGCACACGGCGAACAGATCGTGACCTACGATCTCTCATCACACCCCGCGGGTCTGTACTTCGTCACTGCCGCAGTGCAGGGGCGTGTGCTGTCGCGGAGTGTAGTGAAGCGGTAGGTGGATACTCACAGGTGGAACGGAGGTAACGGAGACTTTTTCAAATACCCTTGCTATGCTCCTGTGATGACGTCGAGTCCCACGCGAAGTAGCCGTTTTTACTTTCCACTTTCCACGTTGTTACTTTCAACATCCATCGGGTAATCTCAACAGGACGAATTGTATCGGAGGTGTGATGCGTACTGTGTATCGGGATTTCCTGATTGTGGTTGTTGTATTGTTCCCGATCACGGTTGTGGCGCAGCCGCAGCTCAATTTCAAGCGAATTGTGAACAACTGGCCGACCATCGAACTGTGGTTCACGGTTGAGTGTGGTGGACAGCGCGTGTGGATCGAGAATAGTGGCGATGTCCGCGTGCAGGAGGATGGCGTCGACGTCAGCACCTTTAATTTCTGGACTCCAGAAGGGCTTGATTGCGCTAATTCGACGGTGCTGGTGCTTGATGCGTCCGGCTCAATGGCGGGATCTGGAAACATCGGAGTAAAGGCAGCGGGCAACAGGTTTATTGATCTCATGGACGGCCGCAACGACGAGTCCGCGATCATCTGGTACTCTACATCGGCGACCATCGCCCAGCCGATGACTGTATACAAGGACCTGCTGCACAATGCGATCAATGCGCTCCCTACCAGCGGCGCAACCGCTGTGTGGGATGGCATCTTTACCGGGGTGCAACACCTGATCGAGAACGGCGTGAACCCATGCCGCGGCGTTGTAGCCATGACCGACGGCGGCGATAATTCGAGTACGCACAGTCCGGCTGAGATAATCGCTCTCGCAAACAAGCACCGCATCCGGGTGTATACGATAGGACTCGGAACAAGCATTCAGTCAGACATCTTGCAAAACATAGCGGATCAGACAGGTGGTCGATTCTATGCAACGATGAACCCTACGCAACTGATCAAGATATTTGAGGAGATCTCCACGATCATTTATGGTGGAGGCGGCGAATGTCTCATCACGTATCAGGGCAGATGCCTGGATGGCGGCACGCGCACCGTAGATTTTTCTGTTCTGAACATCTGCCAGGGGAGCGATTCAAAAAGGAGGACATACACAGTTACGAAGGATACATCCACCACCTTGTCTGTCGTTGTGGGATGTTCCGCACATACCGTACACGTGCAACCAGCCATGGCAATGCCGATCGAGCTGTTCACTCCGCTCCCCGATAATACCCCATTTCATCGTGCCACATTCCACGTGCGTTTCGACGAGAAGATTGTACGGTGCATCGGCGTGCAGGCTCCCCCCGGATCGTTGCTCGAGAACGTACCTCTGCAAGTGACACCAGTTCCCGGTGGGGTGACAGTGCAGACAATGACACCGACCTTGTTGCGGACGGCTCCTGCCCCGTCGTTGCTTGCCGAGCTGCTCTTCGAGGCGGTTCAACAGCCCGTTGATACGCTGTGTACACCCATCGACGTGGAATCATTGGTTTTCGAGACAGGGTGTTTCCAACCCGTGCTGTCATCGGGACGCCTGTGTTTTACCACATCCTACCCCGATGTTGCGTGCACAACATCCGGACCTGATTCACTCGGCTGGTCGGTGCCACGCGCCACGTACGTGCCTGAGAACGTCGCCGTTTCCGCACATGTTCGGAACCTGGGGCGGAAAGCTGCCCGCAACACGCGTGTTGTGATCGACTATATCAAGGCAGATTTCCTGCGGATGTCACCCGCATCCGACACCATCGCCGTGACACCGTCCACGTTGCAGCCGAATGACACGGTATCAGCAACATGGAGTCTGTGTGCCCGTCCACGCTCCGACTCCGCCATCAGCAGCATCACCTTCACCACACTGTACGAGGATGGCATTGCGCGACAGTGTACACACGACATCGTGATCCCGAAATCGGAGTACGAGGTCCTATGTACGCTGCAGGCGCCGCGCCTGGTCGCGGACTTTCGGAACCGGACGTATGCACCCGATCCCGTACCGGTGAAAGCCATCGTGCGCAACACGACAACAACCGTGCAAGACCGGCTGAGTGTGGAGTTGCTCCTGCCCCCAGGCATACGCCTCGTCTCGCCAGACAATTCAGGCACGGCACGCAAGGAGCTTTCACCGTTGCCTGTTGATCCAGGGCAGAGCGCGACTGCGTTGTGGTATGTCCGCAGCGACAAACAGCCGGTTGACACGCGACTCGTGCTTGAATGTGTGACACGGCGCGACACCGTGGAGATTTGTCGGACAGCGATAGAGCTGGCGGTCCCGGCACTCACACGGCCGCCCGCACCTGTCATCACACCGCTCGGATCGCTGCGTCTCTGTCCGGGCGGAAGTGTGGAACTCGACGCGGGCGACGGATACAGTAGTTATATCTGGAGTACGGGCGAACGCACACGCACCATTGTCGTGCACAGCGCGGGCATGTATGTTGTCACGGTCACGGATCAGTACGGACGCCGAGGAACTGCGCCACCCATCGTAATCGCGATGCTTCCGACGCCTGCCCCCGCGCCGCGTATCATGCCACTCAATGGACTGAGACTTTGTGAAGGGAGTTACACCACGCTCGACGTTGGATCATATGCCGAATACCTCTGGAATTCCGGTGAGCTCACGCACTCGATAAATGTCCGCACCGCCGGAACCTGGTGGGTGCGGGTGAAAAGTGCGGAGGGTTGTTACGGGTACTCCGACACGGTGCGAACCACCGTTGTACCTGCTCCGGTGAAACCCACCATCACACGGTCGGGCGACACACTGATGACACAGCAATACCGGACATATCAATGGTACAAGGACGGCACACGAATATCGGGCGCGGTGCAACAGAGTTATGTGGCGACGTCAAAGGGCGGCTATCAGGTGCATGTCACAAATGAATACGGATGCCTATCGGCGTCCGACATCATCGACCTTATACTCACGGGCCTCAACGGTGTCCCCGTTCCCGGATCCGTCTGGCTCGACGTGTATCCGAATCCCGTCACGAATGAGCTCACCGTCACACTGCGCGGCACCTCAGACAAACCGGCCGACATCCGCCTCGTTTCTGTTCTCGGCCAGACAATCACCGGCACCACCTCGCGCAAGGCACACGGCGAACAGACCGTGACCTACGATCTCTCATCACACCCCGCGGGACTGTACTTCGTCACCGCAGCAGTGCAGGGGCGTGTGCTGTCGCGGAGTGTGGTGAAGCGGTAGGTGGATGCTCACAGGAGGAACGGAGGTAACAGAGACTTTTTCAAATAGCTGAACTATGCTCCTGTGATGATGTCGACTCCCATGCGAAAGTGAGTGGATATTCACAGGAGTAACGGAGGTAACGGAGACTTTTTCAAATAGCTGAACTATGCTCCTGTGATGACGTCGAATCCCACGCGATTGTGTAAAAGCTGAAAAGAAAGAAAATGCCTCCGTTACCTCCGTTCCTCCTGTGAGGATGTCGCATCCCACGCGAGTGAGATCAAGCTGAGAGAAAGGAAATGCCTCCGTTACCTCCGTTCCTCCTGTGATGATCCGGCGTTGAGTCACTCTCCCATGATCTTCACAATGAGTCGCTTCTTCCTCTGCCCGTCGAATTCGGCGTAATAGATCTGCTGCCAGGGACCGAAGTCGAGTTCGCCCTTCGTGATCGGCACAATCACCTCGTGATGCATGAGCAGTGATTTCAAGTGTGCGTCGCCGTTACTTTCGCCCGTACGGTGATGCCGGTAATCGGGATTAAAGGGCGCGAGCTGCTCCAGCCACTCGTCGATGTCCTGTATGAGCCCGCTTTCGGCGTCGTTGACGTACACGGCCGCGGTGATGTGCATCGCACTTACCAGCGCCATGCCCTCCTGTATGCCGCTGCGGCGGAGTATGTTTTCGACCTCGCCTGTGATGTTGATGTACTCGCGGTGTTTTTTCGTCTGAAAGGTGAGATATTCGGTATGGAATTTCATGTCTGACCCCGGCGGAATGATGGACGAACGACCGTTTGATGATACTCGAAACGGCGACGAAAGGCAAGGCGCGGAAACGCTGCGCGGCACGCTGCGCAGCATCGTGTTCCACAATGCCGATACCGGCTTCACGGTCGGACGCTTCGACGTGGAAAACGAACTCTTTCCCATCGTCGCAACGGGCGAAATGCTCGGTCCCGCCGTGGGCGACAGCTTCGAATTCACCGGCGGCTGGGTGCAGCATCCGCGCTACGGGAAACAGTTCAAGTGGACCTCCTACCAGGTCGCGTATCCCGTCACCTCCGAGGGCATCGAACGCTATATCTCGTCGGGCGTGCTGCCGGGTATCGGACCCGCTCTCGCACACGCCATCGTGCGACGCTTCGGAACCGACACGCTGCATGTGCTCGACGCCGAACCCGGACGCCTTGCGGAAATCGGAGGCATAGGTCCGAAAAAGCTCGCGGGAATACGCCGGGCCTGGGAGGAACAGCGCGGCGTGGCCGCGGTGATGGTGTTCCTCAAAAGCCACGGTGCGGCGGGCGGACACGCGGTCGCCATCTTCCGCGCCTACGGCGCAGAAGCCGTGCCATTGCTGCGCGCGGATCCCTACCGTATGATCGAGGAGGTGGACGGCATCGGCTTTGTCACCGCCGACCGCATTGCGCGCGGTTTGGGCATCGATGCAAATCACCCGAAACGCCTGCGCGCCGGACTCGTGTACACTCTCGGCGAAGCCGCCCGAAGCAACGGGCACACGTTTCTTCCGTCCGAACAGTTGATACATGCCGCCACCGCGCTGCTCGAGGGCGACACCGAGGCCGTGCGCGGCGCACTGGGTGAGACGCTGCGCGAGGGCCTGCTTGCGCACGAGGACGACGCCGTGTATCTGCCCGAATTGCTCGCGGCGGAACATGCGGTGGTTGCCGACGTGCGACGTCTCACCGCGAAAGGTCCGCGTGCGGTGGATCATCTCGCCGTCGAGGGCGTGCTCCGCGATCTCGAAAAACGGCGCTCGTGGGAGTTTGCGCCCGTGCAGAGCGAAGCCGTACACAAGGCGCTGGCGGGTCCGATGACCGTCGTCACCGGCGGACCGGGCACGGGCAAGACCAGCAGCATTGCGGGTATCATCGCCGCCGCGCGCGCGCTCGAGCTGCGGCCCGCGCTCTGCGCGCCCACGGGACGCGCCGCGAAACGCCTCAGTGAACTCGCCGGCTTCGAGGCCAAAACCATCCATCGTCTGCTCGAAGTGGATCCCGCCACACGCGGCTTTCAGCGCAATGCCGACAACCGCCTCGAGGTCGATGTGCTCATCGTCGACGAGATGTCGATGGTCGATATACAACTCATGGCCGCGCTGCTCGACGCCGTGCCCGATCCGGCGCGTGTTGTGCTTGTGGGTGATGTGGATCAGCTTCCCTCCGTCGGTCCGGGCAATGTGCTGCGCGATATCATCGACGCGGGCTGCGCCGAGACCACGGCGTTGCATCTCAACTACCGGCAGGGCGTGGACAGCCGTATCGTGTCGAACGCGCACCGCGTGCGCGAGGGATTTATGCCCGTGTTCGAACGCGACACGTTTTTTGTGGACGCCGAAACACCCGAGGAAACCGCCGCGCTCGTGCGCGACATCGTGGCGCATAGGATCCCGCGCGAGATGGGCTTTGAACCCGTGTCGCACATACAGGTGCTGACGCCGATGCACGGCACTGCCGCGGGAGTCGCCGCGCTGAACGCCGCGCTGCGCGCAGAATTGAATCCGCACGGCCGCGTGGTGTACCGCAAGGGCGAGCAGACCTGGCACATCGGCGACAAGGTGATGCAGGTGCGCAACGATTACGAGAAGGACGTGTTCAACGGCGACATCGGCATCATCAGCGCCGTCGATCCCGAGGAGTCGCGCGCGATCGTGTCCTTCGACGACGGACGCGTGGTCGCGTATTCGTTCGAGGAACTCGCCGACCTCGTACACGCCTACGCCATCACCATACACAAGAGCCAGGGCAGCGAATACGACGTGGTGGTGCTGCCCCTCGTACTGCAGCACCGCATCATGTTGCAGCGCAACCTGCTCTACACCGCCATGACCCGCGCGCGCTCGCTGCTGGTGCTTGTCGGTCAGCGCCAGGCCCTCGCGACCGCCGTGCGCAACGAACGCATCGCGCGCCGCTTCTCGGGCCTGCGCGACACGCTGCGACGCGCCCTCGCGTAAACAGACGTGCCGCGCGCGGTCTGCGCAGGACCGCAATTCCATAACACCAGACTATCACATCCTGTTGTTTGGTGAAGGAAAATCGCTGTACATTGCAGTGCAACCCTGCACCCGACAATCTCCAGACGGTTGGGAACATTCTCCAATTCCAGCCGCGACGGACACACCCGCTCTATGCAAAAGAAACGCCGCCAGGTTATCCTGGAAAAGTTGAATCTGACGAAGCCCCAACGGGAGAACGTCCTTCAACTTATGGCCGCGCAGAAGAACAAGTACAGGAAGCTTCTGCACGAGGCACACGAGCGTATGCACATCATCACCGATCTGACGACGAGTCTCGAGTTCTGGCTCAATGTCGACGGGCGTTTCGAGCATATCAGTCCGGCCTGCGAAAAGATCACCGGCTATGCGCCGGCGGAATTCCTCGAAGGACGTGTCACGATGGAAGAGGTGATACATCCCGATTCGCGCCGCCGCTTCCGCATGGATCGAAAACGCGCTATGACCGGCAAGACCGGCAGCGACGTGGAATACAAGTTCATCCGCAAGGACGCCGTCGAACGCTGGGCCATCGCCTCGTGGCAGCCCGTGATTACGCGCCGCGGACGACAGATCGGCGTGCGCATCAGCATACAGGATGCCACGCGACTGAAAGAGGCCGAGAACGCCCGCGACTGCGCGCGCGCCGCGCTCGATTCCTTCGCATGTGACTGCGGCAAGGCCGCCGTGTTGTACATCGATGCACGGGGCGCCGTGACAGGATGGTCCGCCTCCGCGCAGGCCTTGTTCCAGCGCGATATGCCGAAACACAACGGTATCGTGTGTGCGGATCTGATTGTGGACGCCGCATCTCTCGATTTTGCGGCTGTCGCCGCGGAAAAGAAACGCGTGCCCGTCACCTTTGTACGCGGCGACGGCACCGAAGGCGCGGCACTGCTTGCCGTGTTTCCCTGTCTTGACGGAATCGACAAGCAGGGTGGATACTGTCTTTTTCTCACGGCGACGGAGCGCGGGGACTCCTGAGCGCGCGGCGCCGCGGCGGCATACATCGCGGACCCGCATCACTTCCCGAACCGTGTCATGACCGCGCGCCTTCACGCGAATCCCTTCGATACCACACGCGGCGGCACCGCGTCCGAGCGTATCAACACCACCGTGCTGCCAAACGGCGTGCCTGTGGTGAGCGAGTCCGTCGCATCCGTCCGTTCGGTGGCCCTCGGCTTCTGGATCAACGTCGGCAGCCGCGACGAGGCGCCGGACGAGGGAGGCATATCACACTTCATCGAACACGCCGTGTTCAAGGGCACCGAGCGCCGGCGCACCCATCACATCGCGCATTACCTTGAATCCGTGGGTGGCTACGTAAACGCGTTTACCGGCAAGGACGCCACCTGCTATTATGCGCGCGTGCTCGACCGCCATTTGCCGCGCGCGGTGGATCTGCTGGCCGATCTCGTCATTCATCCCACCTTCCCCGAACGCGAGATTGTGAAGGAGAAGCAGGTGATCGCCGAGGAGATGCGCAGCATCGAGGACGATCCCGAGGACATCATCAACGATTTTTTCGAGGAGCAGCTCTTCGGCCGACATCCGCTCGGGCGTCCCGTGATAGGCACGGCCGAGAGTGTGAACGGACTCGAACGCGAGACTCTGCGGGCCTTTATACACCGCGAATACACCGCGGCGAATCTCGTGATCGCGGCGGCGGGCAATGTGGATCACGAGCTGCTGGTGGCGTTGTGTGAGGAGGCCCTGGCCGATCTGCCCGCGGGCACGCCACGCAGGAGGCGGCCGCCTTCCCGGCGCGCGCCGAGTCATCACAGCAGTGTGAAGTCCGTACAGCAGGCCCATTACATCGCGGGCTTGCGCGTGCCGGGCTTGCGCCACAGCGACAGCCACGCACTCACGATGCTCAACACACTGCTCGGCGAGGGCATGGGATCGCGTCTGTTCCAGCGAGTGCGCGAGCGTCACGGTGTGGCCTACGCGGTGTACAGCTTTCTGACATTGTACGAAGACGCGGGTGTGTTCGGCGTGTACACCAGCGCCGAGGCCTCTGCCATCGACCGCTGCCGCGACATATTGCGTCGCGAACTCGATCTCATCGCCACGCGCCCGATCTCGCCGCGTGAACTCACGCGCACACGCGAGCAGGCCATCGGCGGTATGCTCATCGGTCTCGAGAGCATGAGCACACGCATGAGCCGTCTTGGGAAAGATCTGCTCGTGTACCGTCGCGCCATCGACATCGCCGACGTGACGCGCCGTCTTTCGGCCGTGACCCCCGACGACATCCTCGCCGTCGCGCGCTACGCCTGTGATCACGGCAACTATCACAGCACGATGATACTGCCCGAATAATATCCAGCGCGGCCGTCCCGGCCGCGCCGATGTCCGCGGCACAACGATGCATCCACGGTCGGCCGTCCCCGGCCGACCCAAGCCCACGACGCATCCATGCCTCTACGGTCGGCCGTCCCCGGCCGACCCGAGTGCATGGCGCATCGACGCCTCCACGGTCGGCCGTCCCGGCCGACCGGGCGCCTTCCGCACGTCCGTTCCATATCATTTCCGCACCGCGTCATTCGTGCACATCCCGTCTATTCCCGCGACCAATAAAGGCCGATACCCCCTCTTTCCAAGAGGGGGCAGGGGGAGTTCCGCAGTGGCCCCCGCTCGCGTGATCCCCCTCGCTTTAATCCTGAATAATCAGTATTATTTTCCCTATACACTCGATGCACTCGACCCTGCGGAGGACCGGCGCATGAATCTTTATCTGCGTGAAAAGCACATTCCCGGCTGGACAGACATCCCGCAGCAAGATCGATGGTACCTGCGGCAGGAGGCACAGAATATCGGTTGGCGCCGCCCACACACATGGGTACTGTGGCTGCTTGTTCTATACCATATCATTGTCGGGATTCCCTACGTATCTCCCATCCTCGACGCATCGCCCGGGCGCATTTTGCTTCCCGTATTAATTGTCGTGGCAGGCCGCCTGATGCATCTCGACAATCTCGCTCGTGCTGTGAGGAAGTACCTCGAGCCGGGCGGGACGGGAGTGTAGTTCTTCGCCCCGCATATCTAGGCGATACACCGCTGTCCCGCTGTCCCGCTGTCCCGCTCTCCCGTCGCGCTTCGACTCCGCTCAGCGAGACACTATTTCGTTGTTCCGCGCTCCCGCTGTCCCGCTCTCCCGCTGTCCCGCGCTCCCGCTGTCCCGCTCTCCCGCTCTCCCGCTGTCCCGCTCTCCCGCTGTTCCGTCGCGCTTCGACTCCGCTCAGCGAGACACTATTTCGCTGTCCCGCTCTCCCGCTGTCCCGCTCTCCCGCTGTCCCGCTCTCCCGCTGTCCCGCTCTCCCGTCGCGCTTCGACTCCGCTCAGCGAGACACTATTTCGTTGTTCCGCTCTCCCGCTGTTCCGCTCTCCCGCTGTTCCGCTCTCCCGCTGTCCCGCTCTCCCGCCCCCGATCTATCGATGCACCACCATCGATCCGCCTGTCGTGACAATTTTATCGAGCTGCGCCGAGCCGCGATAGGTGACGCGGCTGCCGCCGGAGGCATTGACGGAGAGGAGTGAGTCGACGCGCACGTCGGCGGTGCTGCCGCCCGACATGTCGAGTGTGCACGCGGCGGTGACGAAGTCGGGCGCGTCGATCACGCTGCCGCCGGAGCAGTAGGCGTCGAAGAGACGCGTGCGTCCGTGCAGTTGCGCCACGCTGCCGCCTGCGAGCAGCGTGTACACACGGTCGTAGTCGAGGTCGGCGTTCAGCGTTCCGCCGCCGCTGACGTTCACCTGCATGGTGCGGCCCGCGAAGGTGCCGAGTGTGCGCACCGCGCTCCCGCCGCTCGACGTGATCGCCTCCAGCGTGCGGCAGGTGACGTGCACCACCACGCGCGCATCACCCACGATGTCGTAGCCCTCGGCCTCGTCCACGATGAGCGTGCCGTTCACGACGCGCGTCGTGACGTAGTGCTGCATGTTTTCGTACGTCTCGATGCGCAGCGCCAGCGAATCCCCCGGCGTCAGCAGCAGCGTGAAGCCGTTCTCCACACTCACCTTCGTGAAGGGCTGCACACTTCGATTCGTCGACACGTACATGCCGGATGGCGTGACCATCTCCTCGAAACCGCAGGACGCGAGTGACAGGAGCAGGAGCAGGGGAAGGAGGCGGAGTTTCATTGCTGGACGGATGTGTTTGTTGTGCTGCGGAGGGAACGAGGAAGTAGGAGCTAGGAATTGGGAACTGGGAGCTAGGAGCTAGGAGCTGGGAACTGGGCAGATGGAAATAGGAACTGGGAAGTAGGGCAGGGATGGAATGTGTGCTTCGCGGGATCGGGAAAATATCTCGGAATCCCGGGATTCTCTGAGGGTGGAGAGCGATGGAGTAGTATCGCTACGCGGGTATATACGGCGGAATACCCTCCCGGTTGCGCGCGACATGGCAGATGACCGCTTTCGCGGCATCATACCAAGTACCCAGGTCAACTTCCGAGTTCCCGGTTCCTAGCTCCTAACTCCTACACATCCAGACGCACGACGTTGCAGACCGCGTCTGCACGCCATACGTAACAAGCACTGCGTGAAGCCCTCAATACTCAGGCCATTCTCTCAACTGGGGCAGGCACGATGTGCATTCGGAGATGACAACAACTCCCAGGGCACGCGGGATTCGCTTTATTCCGGAATTATCGGTATTATTTCCATTATACATTCAGTGCTCTCGTACCTGCGGAGGAGCGGCGCATGAATCTCTATTTTCGTGAAAAACATATTCCCGGCTGGACGGAAATTCCTGAACATGATCGTTGGTTTCTGCGACAGGAGGCAAGAAAGATCGGCTGGCGCCGTCCGTACACCTGGGTGCTGCTGTTAGTTGCTCTGTACCACGTATTCGTCGGTATCCCCTTCGTCTCTCCTTTCCTCCGTGCAATGCCCGGGTATGTTTTTCCCGTATTACTACTCGCGATGGGCCGCCTGATGCTACTCAACGATCTCGCCAGCGCAGTAAGGAAGTATCTCGAGCCGGGTCGGATGAGTGGCTAAGCCGGCCTAGGGAAAGAAAGTCATGCACCGTTCAACGGTGCCTGACGCGGGTCAGAGACGGACAACAGGGAGACGGTCGTTGGAGCGATATTCAGTATTTCATGACGTCGCCGCATCTTGTATACAATAGTGTTCCGGAATCATTCACAGCACATTACACCAAAATCGGAGGCATCTCATGTCGAAATCCACACACTTCACGTTTGACGGTGGAGTGAGCACCTACTTCGGAACCGCCATACTGGCCGCCCTACTCACGGTGTTTACTGCCGGGTTGGGTTTCCCATGGGCGTTGTGTATGAAACAGCGCTGGATCACAAAACACACACTGATCGACGGACGGCGTCTCATCTTCACCGCACACGGCGGCGGTCTCATCCTGCTCTGGATAAAGTGGATGTTGCTCATATTCATCACCCTCGGAATTTACTCGTTCTGGGTCGGCCCCAACCTTCAGCGTTGGATTGTCGAGCATACGGATTTCGAAGGCTGATGGGTGGTTGTGGATGAGTCGATTCTGCGTACATCCACTCACACGACGTACAATTCCGAATGTGCCGAGGAATAAATTCAAGTGAGAAGGGTGAAAGCAGTGGCAACGATTACATGAAAAGTATCATCATGTGATACTGCAACACTGGCTGCACCATCGCACTTTACGGTTATTGCGAACTTGAAATAGGATACTGACAATGAGTACATCTCTCTACGGAGTTTTCCCCTTCGGCCAGCCGGTGAAACAGGTCGAACAGAAAGACCGTTCACCAAAAAAGGTCTTCATCCTCGGCGTGTATGCCAGTGCTGTACATGCCTGCTGGAAGGACGGCAATGAAAAAATCCTTGTCCGTGCACTTGCCGTTGCGAGTGAACCGGAGATATTCTGGACTGGTGATCAGAAGGAGGCGAGGAAGATCATCAGTCGTATCAAACTCCCAATTGGCGCTGGGACATTGGAACCCGCTGAAGCACGGTTTAATGGACCCTCGGGGGATGCCCTCGACCACGGAATCCTCGCGCCACTCGGGCTGACCCGCGACACTGTTTGGCTCGCCGACATGCACCCGCATGCGGCCATGAATCCATCTCAGCGTGCTGCCCTCGCGCGAAACTACGATCCCATGATCAAGAAATTCGGACTCCCCGCAGTCACTGCCCCGAACGTCCCTCGTAGTCTTTCAAGTAATCGCCGCGAGGAGCTGCTGGCCGAATTGTTGGAATCTGGCGCTGAAACTCTGATAACACTCGGTGATCTTCCGTTGAAGTGGTTCCTCTCGCGGGTATCTGATGCACGCCCTCGCCTGGCCGAGTACGGGACCGGCAAGACCTATGGCACATACCACGGCATCACGGTCGCAGGCCGAAAGATGGACCTTTTACCACTCGTCCACCCGCGCCAGATAGCGGGGCTCGGGATTCACAGCTCGGGATGGAAGACAGTGCATGGCACATGGATGAAAAGGCACTCATCAACCAAGTCCTGATTCCAGTAGCCGGTGCAAGCTGACCTACGATTTGCATTGTCGGTGGTTAGCACGAAATACGAATCACAGAAACGATTGCACCAAGTAGCCCAACAGTATTGCCGACAGCGACGTACATACGAATGCATAATGCCAGCGAACATTGCACACGCTTGCCTTTCACCCCCTTTTCCAACAAATTCCTCAAAAAGTAAGCCATTGGCACCTCACTGGAGCAATATCCTCAGGGCACCCTGCGAGAAACCGAATCGGCATTCCCGTATCGATGGTGTGAGGCCTACGAACGCTTTCATTGAGGACCGACGTGTCAGTTCGTATTTAATGCCGGTCGTGCAGCAGAAGAAAAAGGTGGGAAAACAGCTCAAGATAACCTGGTGGCCGTGGGACCATTCGAATGGACGCTACGGTGAATGCCTCTCACCGCATCGTGTGCTTGCAACGGCCGACGAGAACATCGACGGCACCGTCACCGAGCAGGAGGAGCCCAGGCAGCAGAACTTCACCACCATGATACTCGAGAATCTCAAGAAGGCAAGTGTTCAGGACACACGCCAACAAGAACGCCTCGTTTTCTCGCGTCTCGATCCATGGTCGGGTGCCTGGAGACACTCAGTGCTGCCCGCAAAGATGAATCCCGATCTTGCCATGGGCGACGAACTGCTCAAGAAAACCGGTGCCGGCAACCTGTTTATGGTGTTCGGCGAACCCGATGTTGAAGTACGTGAAGATTACGAGGGCCGCATTATCGTGGAAATCAAGGGTATGGATGTCTACGACCCCAGCACCGGCCAGATCCGCAACTCCTCCACCGACGACATCGCCTGCTGGTTCATCGACACCGACTACAATGGCGAAAGCTTCTTTGTCCGTCACGCCTACTTCACCGGCGCCGACGAACCCTACGACAAACTCAAACGTGCCCTCCGCGCCGACATCGACGAAGCCGCCTGGGCATCTCTTTACAGCACCATCAGCACCCCCTTCACCAAACCCCTCTCCGGCAAAATCGCAGTGAAAGTGATAAACCACTATGGCGATGAGGTGGTGCGAGTGATGGGGGTGTGAAGTGAGCACCTTTGCCGATGATCTTAGAACTATCGTAACTAGTGCATTATCGAGCGGTGGAGGTAACGGGTTGATCCTCGATAAAACAGGTGAACATCACTTAATGTTGCGGTGGATAAATAATATGGGAGAAGAAGAAGAAGTGCGAATCTGTGCCGACGGGAGTGTGGCCTCTGTTGGGTGCCGACGAAAATCCTTGCTACAAGCAGGCGAGTACGATGCTTCAGAAACATATTCGACAACCGAAACGGCAATAGAGGCAGTAAAAAATGCTATTATTCAAATTCGTCTAGCCCGCTGAAGTAAGATGTCGCACTCATCTCGCCATGACATCAGTCCCTAAGCGAGTAATGAATGACCGTCATAGGTTATGACCGGGCGGTCTTATGAATCTAGCGCAACAGAACGGTGGAATTGATTTAGAGCACTGTATGGCTGTTTATCTCCAAACGACTGCGGGATAGAATGAACTGTTCGAGCCGTTCGAAGATCAACAGTTTCACTTCAGCACGGCGGCACCTGATACATCTCACATCCTTCAATATTATTCTGTTTTCGTTGTTCTAGGCGCGCTGCCGTTCGGATCTTCACTTGGGCTTCGTTCTCGTGATAGTATTCGTCAACCACCTCAATTGGAGTCTGCCCTCCCAGCGTTTCATGCGGTCGTGTATTCACCACGTCGTGGTAATTGCAGGCTCTGGAAACTTAAGGTACGACCTCGACTGGAAGAAGTTCGCCATAGCCTTTGGTAGTTCATATCCCAACACCCGGATCAATCTTTATTGTGGGAGTGTTATTAAGTAAATGAGTCCAAGATTCGCCTAATTCTGCAACTATCGTAGAGATGGCGATCATGCTTTTCGTTTGTTTATCCCATTCTGCAGTTGTGATGCGCGTATCCCTGTAGTCAACAATTTTCGCAGTCAAAGTATTTTTTCTTTCTTCGATGGTGAGCTGCATGAATGCCGCGATAATAATGTCATCAAAATAATTGCTAACACGACGCCAGACCTCGAATCCGTCAGAAAGATTGAATCGCGTATTGACAATGCTTGCAAGATAGTTGTTATCCAAGGCGCGATTATTTACATCTGTTATTTCTGCTATTGAATTGCCAGCAAAGTACTGATCAAAAAAAACGGTTTGATCCACTGCCAAATCTGAAGCATAGAAAAGCATTAAACACTCGTATTGCTCCTTTATCAATGACAATGAGGAGCCAAAGTTCTTCTCATGCATTAATGCTTTATAGCCTTGGAGAAGTGAGATGGCTCTTTTGCAAATAGTAACGACAAACGCTGATTTTCGGTTACCATCAAATTCTAATGAAATACGCATTGTACCGTACATACGGCTGCTTAAGTCGTTAATGGCTGCGTCGTGGGTGCAAAGTGAGGTGTGCATAGTTGTTTGTTTCCCGTGATTAATACGCCTGCGTGCCTTCTCAATAATATTCTTGAGTTTATTTTCGGCAATGTCAACCACAATTTTGGTTTTTTTAGGATCACTGATTCTAACGAGCTCTGGCAAGATGACGTCGCGCTCGTCGTTTGTCAATTCGTGGAGGATCTCATTCCCGTTGACATAAATTGTTAGATAAGGTGGGGAAATTTTTACAACGGTTCTCATGATTGTAATCCTTAATATTTATACAATATATGGATGAATAAATAACGTAATGACCCTATTACTTAAAGAGTGTCGATTATGCGTAGGCGCGAGCAATGGCACTTACTATTGTGATTTTGCCTACGTGAAAACTGTGGGCTTAGCGATATCCATTCAGCAGGCGCCAATGCTGAGAGTGTATTGACGACACATTTATTTCCGAGAGCACGCATGTTTGCGATCTCTTCCCCAGCAATTGCCTTGAGCAGAATAATGATACCCAGCCATATATATACAACGGGTAGAAAGGCAGCCGTGCAACTTTGAAACCTGAGTGTGAGTATTTCACCGTCTTACTGCGGACTTATCTCGTTTGGTAGCACACTTTCTTGTGACATGGCTCACAGGTTAAGCAGGTTCCTGTGCAAGATTGTACTACCCCAGTCGACCACAAGACACCTTGGGCAGTTTAACAACCTTTTCATCTTCTAACAGTGTTTCAAGAGCCCACACGGTCAATCTCATGCTGCACCAGGTTAGTGATAGAATGTCCCGCGTAGAAATCTAACAATTGGTGATGCGCGAGGCAATAGGTTGCGGACGATTCCATCCAAGTTATTCGCTACGCACATTCGTGGGGGTGACTGTTGCCCGCTTTCTCACTGCAGTTATCACTGACTTGCAAGTATCGAAGTTGCTTTCTCCTCGAAATCGAGGTAGATTTTATTCGCAGCTAGGTTGGACTTCAATACGAACGGGCATTGGCCAGCTCCACCGCGGACAGCCCACACAACTCCAGCTCGAAGAGTATGCCGCACACTCCCAATCAAGGGCAGGAGAGTGACAGCATACCGCCTCACATGCTTAGTACCCGCAGGGTAACAATTACAAGGACATTTTGGCGAGTTTGGGGTTTCACATCGCCATTCATCCACCGGTGGTTGTGGATGTGAACTGCCGGTTGCAGAGAAAGGAGAAGTGTATGGCTGGTCTCATCACACATTTTATGGCCTGTTACAAGGCGCGCAACTGTAAGAAACTGCCGATCGAACTCCGGCAGCTCCTCAACGCACACTCGCACTGGATGTACCTCGGTGCGGCCTCGCCTGATCTGCCGTATGCCGTGCCGTTTGGGTCACAATCGAAGTGGGCGGACACGATGCACTACACGACGACAGACAGGCCGGTTGAAAATGGTGTTTTGGGGCTCCGTGCCCTGTGGCCGGCAAATCGTATCGAGGACCGGTATACTCTCGTCTGGCTTCTGGGGTATGCCTCGCACATCATCACGGATGTAACCGTTCACCCGGTTGTTCAGGCCATTGTCGGCCCATATACGGTAGAAGCAAACCGGCCACCTCACAGGGAATGTGAGAAGGTTCAGGACTCCCTGCTCTTCAACACCATCATGGATGGGCAGGAGATCACACATGCGGAGTACACGGACCGCTTCAGGAACTGTGCTCAGTCGGCGCATTTTGACTACGTAATGGAATTCTGGAAGCAGCTCCTGGTGGACGCATATCCGACGGAAACACCCCGGCCCGAACCAAAGACCTGGTTCAAGTATTTCCGCACGTTGATGGACGTTGCGGATAATGAGAAAGGGGTCACCGCCATCTTCCGTCACGCAGGGCTCGGCAAGCCGGGTACCGTCGTGTACACCAAGAGTTCGGAATTACGGGCAACCCAACAGGACCAGTGCAAAAAATATTACGATGAAGTGAAACTGCCCGGTGGTGGTGTGAGCAGCTTTGAAGAGGTGTTCGATCGGACTGTGCGTAATGTGTGTGACGGGTGGCTCGCCCTGTACACCGCAATGCTTGACAACGGGAATATTGCCGCGGTGCTGAAGGAATGGGACCTTGACACGGGCTGCACCGCGGATTCCACCACACCAACTCTCTGGGCCTGACACCATGAAAACTCTCACATCTCTCCTTATCGGTATTGGTTTTCTGGCCGGGCTGAGTGGCTGCTGCCCGACAAAAGATGCCATCGCGAAATACAATCCCGTGGAAACCGTCGTGCGCGATGTGCGGGATGCGGTCTTTGGCGCCTACGGTGATTCTCTCCCTGCTACCTTCACGCGGGACTCCCTCTATGCGCTGCTGAGCAAGCAGGAGCGGTTTCATGAACTCGAGGTGCTTCGTGGCTACACGCTGGAGTTGACTCCACTCAAAGGCAGTTACGTACTCTTCGTCTACGATGGTCCGGACTTTGTCCTCTTCGATTACGGCTGTTCACCGGATGTTGTGGACGGTCCCGTGTACCGAAAGAACACAAAGTTCTTTCTCAAGGCAGTACCATGCGAGGAATGATCATGCAAACAGCAACACGCCTACCGCGGCGGATCCTTATCAAACTGCTTCTCATTGCGGCCTTCGCTGTACTCTGTTTCTCAGTTACGGGCATTCGTGCGGAAGCTCAATCTTGCGGTATCGAGCGTTGGGATGTAAAGACCCTCACCGACTCGCTCATGCCCAAAATTAACTTTCACGATACGATCCGCAGCTCCGTGCGTAAACAAACCCAACTCCAAGCCATCAAACCGAGTCGCCACAATCGACGCATGAATCGTGTGGAGATGAAGTTCTACCGTGTCAAGGCCTGGCTCATCGGTATGGTACTTGAGAAGGACAGGGACTATCACCTCGTGTTAAAAGACCTGACCACCGACAGCACCATGGTGATCGAGATCCCCGATCCCGATTGTGCCGAAGTTGCCGCCACTCCCTGGGCTGCCCAATACCGGGAGGCACGGAACTGGATCAGTGACCACATCCGAAAACCTACCACCAAATACAAGGAACTCCCGGCCCCCGTGCAAGTCGTCGTACATGGAGTCGGCTTCTACGACCGCCTCCACGGCCAACACGGCATGGCATGGAACGGCAGGGAATTACATCCTGTGATGTCTATCGGGTCCCCGTAACATGGCGGTAGCACATGGCGTGCAGCCGCTGCCACAACCTTGCATCACGCCACGCGGCCATACCTCGTAGCACCTCGCTGCATTGCAGTACTCTTGTTTCCGTCGCACGCCCTCCACATTTTCAGCGCACAGTAATTCAACGCCGCTACAAGTCCTGAGCTACCCACATTCCACCGGAGCGCCCCATGCCCGACACACCAAACGCCAAAGGAAGTAAACTCGTATCTCTGGGTAGCAAACATCTCAAGGAAAAATACATCCTGGGTGCCAGTGCACCGAAAGACAACGCGTCGTGGACCGGTCCGTGGGACTGTGCCGAGTTCGCCTCCTGGCTCGTGTACCAGACTGCCGG
>JACRFB010000043.1 GCA_016218045.1 Ignavibacteriota bacterium | reverse complement strand
GGCTTCTGCTACCACCAACGCGTCTCGATGCCGGAAACGACCACTCCGAACCGATCACACGTGGAAAAACGATCACTAGAACATCCATAACGAAGCGATACACGAACGATTTTTCTGTCAACTTTTTTTAGGACGAGACATAGGAGTTAGGAGCTGGGAGTTGGGAGTTGGGAAAAATGGGAACAGGAGACAGTCACTGTGTGAGTTCATGTCTCCTGTTTTCCGTTTCCTATTTCCTATCCTCTAGTTCCCAGTTCCCAGTTCCTCGTTCCCAGCTCCTAGCTCCTGACTCGACTCATACAAATGACACGGGCGGAGTTTCGGGAGAACTACACGCGACGGGCTTACGCGATAGACTTACGCGACGTGCGCGTGTTCCCACTGGTCCGCGAAGGTGGCGCCCGCTTCGAAGGCGCGGAGGTTCGCGTCGACGACGGCCTGTCCCTTGCGCTCGAAGATGGTGCGGATCGCGTCCATGAGATCCTCGACCGGAAGGCCCACGTGCGTGGATGCCGCGCCGAGGAGCACAATATTCACCGCCTTGGCGGTGGCGACTTCGCGGGCGATTTTCTCGCCGTCGATGAGCACACTGTGCGGCAGATGTTCGATGCGTTCCCACACCTTCTCGTACTCGGGGTAGTTCGGCACGTTGACGAAGGGCTTGCGGTTCGCGATGACCCAGCCGTCGGGTTTGAGGAAGGACACGTAGCGCAGCGATTCCATCGGCTCCACGCTGATGATCAGATCGCAGCGCCCTTCGGGGATGAGGTCGGAATGCACCTCGGTGTCGCCGATACGCAGATGCGACGAGACGTCGCCGCCGCGTTGTGACATGCCGTGTACTTCGCTCTGTTTCAAGTACAGGCCTTTCTGTACCGCGGCATATCCGATCACGGTTGCGATGGTGAGGATGCCCTGTCCGCCGACGCCGGCGAGAATGATGTCGCGTTTCATTGTTTCTTCGCCTCCTTTCGTGTGTCGGCAGCGGTCTGTATACATTCCCGTCTCTGAATGACAACGGAGACGCCGGGATATTCGAGTTCCTTCATGATCGCCTGGACGTTGCTCTCGTGATTGCGGTGCAGCGGTTCCAGCACGAGGATGTGCTCGCGGGGCACGCCCACGCCCGCGCAGATGTCCTCGAGCTTGCCGCGCGCATGCGAGGCCTGACCGCCGGTCATGCCCGTCGTCTCGTTGTCGACGATGAGCACGGTGATGGGCGAGTTCTCGATCACGGCGTCGAGCAGGCCGGTGATGCCGGAGTGCGTGAATGTCGAGTCGCCGATGACGGCGATGGCGGGGACAAGGCCCGCGTCGGCCGCGCCCTTGGCCATCGTGATGCTGGCGCCCATGTCGACGCAGGAGTTGATGGCGTTGAACGGCGGGAGCGCGCCAAGCGTGTAACAGCCGATGTCGGAGAACACACGGCCCTCCTCGTACACCTGCAGCGCCTCGTTGAGCGCGTCGAAGGAGTCGATATGCGGGCAACCCTTGCAAAGCTCGGGCGGGCGAGGCACAACCACGTCGGTCACCACTTCGCCCGTGTGCACCTCGCGGCCGAGGGCCCGCGCAACGATGTTCGGATTGAGTTCGCCCGCGCGCGGGACGACGCCGTCGAGGCGCCCGCGGATCTTGCCGCTTTCGTCGAGCACGCCGCGGAGCTGCTCCTCGACAAAGGGCGCGCCCTCCTCGAGGATGAGGATCGTGTCACATTCGTCGAAGATCCGCTTCATGTGGAGCTTGGGAATCGGGTACTGCCCGATTTTCAGAATGGGGTGCGGGCAGCCGTCGGGGTAATTCTCGAGAAGGTAGTTGTATCCGAGGCCGCAGGCCACGATGCCGAGCGAGCGGTCGGGTCCGTCGATGTACGCGTTGAAAGGCGAGTTCTGCGAATCCTCGTCGAAGGCGATCTGTTTCTTCAGCAGCGAGTCGTAATTCTTTCGCGCGATGGACGGGAGCAGCACGAACTGGCGTTTGTTCTCGGGCAGCTTCACCTCGTTTTCACGGCGCACGTCGCGCATCGCCACGCCCGCGCGCGAATGCGCGAGGCGGGTTGTGATGCGTATGAGCACCGGCGTCCCGTATTTCTCAGACAGGTCGAAACCGTAATGCATCGCGTCGTAGGCCTCCTGCTGATTGGAGGGCTCGATAGTCGGAATCAGCGCAAACTTCCCGTAGTAGCGCGAGTCCTGCTCGTTCTGCGACGAGTGCATCGACGGATCGTCGGCGGAGACGACGAGAAGTCCGCCGTTTGCGCCTGTGATGCCCGCGTTCACGAAGCCGTCGGCGGCCACGTTGAGTCCGACGTGTTTCATACACGCCATCGCGCGCTTGCCCGCGTACGACATGCCGAGCGCCGATTCCATCGCGGTCTTTTCGTTGGCCGACCACTGCGAGTGGACGCCGCGTTCACGGGCCTCCGTCGATCGCTGAATGTATTCGGTGATTTCCGTGGAGGGTGTGCCTGGATATGCGTATACGCCGGAAAGGCCGGCGTCGAGAGCGCCTTGGGCGATGGCCTCGTCCCCGAGCAGCAGCGTGCGGTTCATGTGCGTTCCTCGATCAGATTGTATGGTGGGGAGAAGATGAAGCGGAGTGGACGGTGGGAGCGGATGCGGACAGCCGACCGAACCTGTCCAGAAAAATACGAGCGACGCTGTTCTTTTCCTACCGGCACATGGTCGCGTCGCGGGACGATTCCCCGCGAGTGATGGGATTCCCGATTTGCACGCGGGCACCCGAGGGGCGCGATTGATGTTCTGGTCGAGGAACGGTGTACATTACCGCCGCACGCCGCACATCCATCACCGACACGAAGCACTTCGAAACTCCCGTGCCCTCCACGCGCCTTTACACGCCCACGTTCTTTCTCGGTTTCAGCTACAACTTCATCCTGGCGTTGCATTTCACGAACAACGCCATGTATCCCCTGTTTGTCCGCAGCGAGGGGGGAGGCATCGCGCTGGTGGGCCTTTTTATGGGCATGTATTCCGTGGGCGCGGTTGCGGGGAGGCCGCTGGTCGGGTATCTCATCGACCGCTTCGGTGCCACACGCGTTCTGATGCTCGGGAGTTTGTGCCTGAGCCTGCCCGCGCTTGGATACGTCGCCCTGTTGGGACAGGGATTTCCGTTGCTGGTGTGGCCCTTGCGCATCCTGCAGGGATTCGGGTACGGCGCGCACTTCTCGGCCACCTTCACGTTGGCCGCGCAGATCGCGCCGCCCGAGAGGCGCAACGAAGCCATCGCCATGTACGGTGTGTCGGGGCTTGCGGGCGCGATTGCGGGTCCGCCGCTCGGTGAATGGTTGATCGCGTCGCTGGGCATCGCCGCCTTTTTCTATGTGATGGCCCTCATCGGCGTGCTTGCAACCGCCGTAGTATCGTTTGTGTGGCTCGAGCGCAAACGCGCCGGCTTCCCCACGCCGCGCGAGGTGATCCGCGCCCTGAGCACAAAGGAAATGCGTTTTGTGGCGGTACTCGCCTTTCTACTCGCGGTGGCATACTCCTCACCTCAAAGTTTTTTGGCGACGGTCGCGGCCGAGCGCGGGCTCGCGCAGTTCAGTTTCTATTTCGCCGCGTGGGGCGCGGGCGGGGCACTCATCCGTTTTGTCGGCGGGAGCTGGGGCGACAAACGCGGGCTGCGCCGCGTGCTGCTCCCGAGCTTCGGCGTCTACGCGGCCGGACTTCTGCTCCTCTCGTTCGCCCCTTCCACACCGGTGCTCGTCGCGGCAGGCCTGTTCACCGGGGTTGCGCACGGCATCGCCTTTCCCGCCGTGGCATCGCTCGGCTACGCCATGGCGCCCGAACGTTTCACCGGCAGCGCCATGGCGTTGGTCACGGGCATGATGGACGTGGGTGCCGCGGCCAACGCGCTTGCCATCGGCGCACTCGCCGAAGGAGTCGGGTACTGGATTGTGTTTCCTGTCGCAGCCCTCGCCGCGGCGACGGCGATGGCGCTGCTGTGGGCAAGCATCCGGCTGCATCCGGCGCCGATCCGTCCGCGACACGAGAGTTGACTCCTCGGTTCTTGACATTCCATACCGTTCGCTCTACATTATTACACACAGCGGCGCCATCCACCAATCAGCCCGCAGCCATGCCACTTTTCATCCACCATACGAGGGAACAGTCATCATGCGCCGCTTAGCGACGGTATTCATTCTCATGCTCGCCGCGTCGAACCTTGCTGCTCAGACGGAACAGAAGGCGCCGGAGTACGGCTGGAACAACACACTCGTCGCGGGACTGAACGTCACGCAGGTGAGTCTGCAGAACTGGGTGCAGGGTGGCGAGAACACGCTCGCCTGGACCCTGGCCGCCAACGGAAAATCCCTGTACACACAGGAAAGCTACGTCTGGACCAACACGCTGAAGGTCATGTACGGCCAGACAAAGATCGGATCCAAACAATTCGAAAAAACGGATGACGAACTCTTTTTCGAGAGCATCCTGGCGTACAACGTGGGCTGGAAGGTGAATCCGTTCTTCGCGTTCACCGCGCGCACACAGCTCGCCCCCGGATTCAAGATGCTGAAGGACGCGAACGGTGTGGATGTGCGCACGCAGACCTCCGCGTTTTTTGATCCGGGCTATCTGATGCAGAGCGCCGGATTCACCTACGCACCGTCGGAGCAGTTCGCCACACGTCTCGGTGTCGCCGTGAAGGAGACCTTCTCGTCGGAATACGCCCGTTTCGGATACACGGGCGATCCCGCCAAAACGACGCGTGTACAGACCGGCATCGAATCCGGCACCTCGATCAAGGTGCCGATCATGGAGAACATGATGTACACCTCGCAGCTCAACATGTTCTCGGCATTCGACAAACTCGACGTGTGGGACGTGCGCTGGGACAATTCCATCACGGCGAAAGTCAACACCTACATCAACGTGTCGCTGAACGTGCTCGTGGTGCACGAGATTGCGCAGACCCGCAGAACGCAGATGAAGCAGGTTCTTGCGCTGGGTTTGAGCTACACAATATTCTGATGCGTACCATTAACGGAAGGAGAACGTCATGCTGAAAGAGTTCAAAGAATTTGTCATGCGCGGCAATGTGTTCGACATGGCCGTGGGTATCATCATTGGCGCCGCGTTCGGGACGATTGTCACATCGCTCGTGAACGACATCATCATGCCCCCTATAGGCATTCTGCTCGGCGGAGTCGATTTCGCAGGCTTCTACATTCTCCTGAAGGAAGGTGCCGCGGCCGCGGGTCCGTACGCCGATCTGAAAGCCGCGAAGGCGGCGGGGGCCGTGACACTGAATTACGGACAGTTCATCAACACCGTGATCAGTTTCCTGATTGTCGCGTTTGCGATATTTATGCTCGTGAAGGCCGTGAACAAGCTGAAGCGCGAAACACCTCCCGCGCCGCCGGCTCCGGTCGAACCGCCCGAAGAAGTGCTCCTGCTTCGCGAGATCCGTGACAACCTGAAGAAATAGTCCGCACCGCCTTCACCGGCGACCGTCGTGCCGCAGCGTCTCACACTCACACCGCAACGGCGCGAAATCCTCATCGTGGCGCTCCTGACACTTGTGTCGGGAGCGCTGCGCATGTACGGCCTGGGTGCGAAGGACCTCTGGCTCGACGAGGCCAGCAGTCTCTTTTTCGCGAGGTTGCCGTGGTCGGATCTCACATCGGTGCTGCAACGTGTCGACCAGCATCCGCCCCTGTACTACGCCATTCTGCACATCTCTCGCGTGTTCGGTGAGAGCGAGGCCATGCTGCGCGCGCCGTCGGTGTTGTTCGGCGCCGCGGCGCTGCCTTTTGTGTATGGCGCCGCGCGGGCCACGGGAGGCCGCCGCGCGGGAGTGGCCGCCGCGTTGCTTTTTGCGCTTGCACCCGCGCAGATCCGGTACGCCCAGGAGGCCCGCATGTACACCTTGCTCGTGTGCGGCATCGCCGCGGCGCTGTGGGGTGTGCTGCGCCTCGCGCGTGAGGCGGGGAAGGGGCGCCTGTCGTCGTGGACGGGAATCGTCGCGGGTCTCGCGCTCGCGTTACACGCGCAGCACAGCGCGCTGCTGCCCGCGATGTTGACACAGATCGCGCTCGGCCTCGTCTTCCGTGCGCGTCCCGCGGCTGAGCGATGGGCGTTCGCGCGCCGTTGGGTATTCGCCTGCGCATCACTTGGTGCGTTGTGGCTGCCGCTGGCCCCGCTGTTTTTTACGCAGGCGCGGCAGGTTGCCACCGATTTCTGGATTCCTGTGCCCGACGCGGCGTATGTGCTGCGCTCGCTGGCATTTGTCTACGCCGCCTATGCCGACCTGCTTGGCGTACCCGGTGCTGTGGTCCTGCTTGTCTGTGCCGGGGCCGGTTTTGCCGGGTGGGCGGTGCTGCGTAGGCGCGCCGCGCTGCAGGTGCGGATTCTGCTGTTGATACAGGTGGGGGGGCCGCTGCTGCTGTTGCTGATAAGTCTGTGGAAGCCGGTGTTTGTCGGACGGGCCCTGTTGTGGAGCGCGCTCCCGTTGTACATCGCGGCGGGCTGCCTCGCCGCGCCCGCCGCGCGAAGCTGGGTGCGCATGGCGATAGTATGCGCGGTGGCGGCGCTGCAATGCGTCGGACTCGTGGCGTACCATCGCGAGTACCGGAAGGAGCCGTGGCGGGAGGCGACAACGGCGGTTGTGCGCGGCGCCCGCGAGGGCGATCTCGTGCTGTTCCATACACCCACGGGCCAGATTCCCTTCACGTATTACGCGGGCGACCGCGCGCGGCGGCTGCGGCTGGCGGGAATACCCGCGACACTGTTCGACGGCGGCTGGGAACCGCGCATGGATGCGCACGCCGCGACCGCGGCGCGGGCGCGGTGTGCGCGGGAACGGCGCGTCTGGCTCGTGTACACACATTTCGAATACAGCGATCGCGGCCGCCTCCTGCCCGCGGCTCTGCGTGAGAACTGCGTGCAAGAGGAGACGCGGGACTTTGGTCCGATCTCGGTCCGCAGCTACAGCTACCCTCCCTGATGCGGCCGTCTCGCGGTTGCAAGTTGTTCCGTTTGGTGTATATTGCCGTGATACTGTGCCACATTACAGCGGGCCTAACGGGATTGTACATTGCCCGTGGTGCCTGTCCATAACTTCAACGCCAAGGTTTCCCCGTATGCAGGACACGTCACTCAAGATACTTGTTGTTGATGATGAGCCTGATCTGGAATTGTTGATTCGCCAGCGTTTCAGGAAAAAGATACAGCAGAAGGAATTGGAGTTCGTATTTGCGCCGAATGGTGTCGAGGCCCTCAACGTGCTCGAACGTGAACCGGACGTCGAAATCCTTCTCACCGACATCAACATGCCCCAGATGGATGGCCTGACCCTGCTCTCGCGCTTGCGGGAACAGGTCATCAATCCCATCCTCAAGTCGATCGTCGTATCGGCGTACGGCGACATGGAGAATATTCGCACCGCGATGAATCGCGGCGCGTTCGACTTCATCACCAAGCCGATCGATTTCAACGACCTTGAAATCACGATTGAAAAGACACGGACACTTCTCGGCATGCTCAAGCAGGCCGAGGTGACCCGCGAGCAGCTCATCGCCATCAGGCAGGAGCTGAGCGTCGCGCAGCGCATTCAGCAGTCGATACTTCCGCACGCCTTCCCGACCGATGGCACCGAGATGCGATTCGACATGTACGCGCACATGGAGGCCGCCAAACAGGTGGGCGGCGATTTCTACGATTTCTTCTTCCTCGACGACCAGCATCTCGGCGTCGTGATCGGGGACGTGTCGGGGAAGGGTGTTCCCGCCGCCATTTACATGGCGATGTCGCGCACGCTCATCCGTTCCACTGCACTCGGCGGCGTGACGGTGGCCGAATGTATGGCACACGTGAACGACGTGCTGAGTTCCGAAAGTGACTCGGGCATGTTCGTCACCGTGTTCTACGGCATACTCGACGTCCGCACAGGCGACTTCACGTACTGCAACGCCGGACACAACGAACCTTGCGTGCTGCAGCCGTCGGGCAAGGTCGAGATCCTGAAAGGCGCAAACGGTCTGGTGCTGGGCGTCATGAGCGGCATGCCCTACGAACAGCTCACCCTGCGCATGCAACCCGGCGACAGCGTGTACCTGTACACCGACGGTGTGACCGAAGCCATGGACGCGACGGGCGGCATGTACTCCGACGAGCGCCTGCTGGAAAATCTCGCCCTGCATACAGAGCGGGCTCCGGCGGACCTCGTCCATCGCATCCTCGACGATGTGCGCGGTTTCACAATCGGCGCCGCGCAGTCCGACGACATCACTTCCCTCGCCCTGCGATACCGCGGAAACGGCATCTGACCGGCCTCTCCGCACCCATCGAGCAGCATTTCCTCAGCACAGAAGCAGGAATACACACGTGGACGTCATTCTGGAAAAAAATACCGACGTATCCGTTATCAGGCTCGTCGGCCGCATGAACGCCGTGACAGTGAAACCGTTCGAAGAGCAGATGATGCAGTGCATCGGAGCGGGCGAGACGCGGCTGCTGGTCGATTTCACGGGCTGCGACTACATCGACAGTTCGGGCCTGCGCGTGCTGCTTATCGGCATGAAGCGGCTCATGGCCGGCGGCGGGAAAATGGCGCTCTTCGGCCTCAATCCGCATATCACCAAGGTCTTCACCATCGCGGGGCTCCATGTGGTGTTTCCGCTGAAGGAGACCGAGCAGGACGCGATCGCGGTCGTCTCCTGACGCCGTTCACGCGTCGGACGCGCTCACAATCACCATCTGAACCTCACATTTCAAGGAGTCTCAACGTGCGCACTACGGTCTACAATCACCGTCTCATTCCGCTCGTGCTCGTCGTCGCGGCAGCGACGGTGTTTTTCGCCTCCTGCAAGAAATCGGACGGCGACGAGGGGGGGCAGGCAGGACCCGGCGGACGGATGTGGAATTTCACGATCGTCAAGTTTGAAGAACTTCAGCAGACCGAGGACACCGAGCGCGGCCTGCGCGTGGGTTTGCGCGACGTCGGGCTTGTCGAAGGCAAGGACTTCGAGATCACCTCGATGAACGCCCATGGCGACGTGCCCGTGCTGCGCGGACTCTTCGACAAGGTTGCCGCGGGCAGCACCGACCTGCTCATTTCGCTGCAGACCTCCACGCTGCACACCGCCATCAAGCGCGTCGACAACACGCCGATCGTGTTCATGGTGGTCGCCAATCCCTTCGTCATTTCCACCGTGGGCGTCAACGACAGCGTCCATCTTCCGAATGTGACAGGCGTGTACACAAACACGACCTTCGACCGCATGCTCGGCTACATCAAGGAATGTATGCCGAAGGCCAAACGCATCGGCACGCTGTTCTCGTCGCTCGAGATGAACGCGACATACTATAAGTCGCAGCTCATCACCGCGGCCGCGAAACACGGCATGACCGTCGACGCCATCGACGTCAGCACCAAGGCCGACGTGGCACCGGCCGTCAATGCGCTCTGTTCACGCACGCCCGACGCCATCTGCCAGATCGAGGACAACCTGACGAGCGCCATGTTCCCGATCATCGCACAGACGGCCCGCAAGTACAACCTCCCCGTGTTTTCGTTCGTGAACGAACAGGCGCGGACAGGTTCGAGCATCGTGTTCGCGCCGGATTACTACGAGTCGGCAAAAGAAGCCGCCGAGACGATTGCGCAGATCATGAAGGGCACAAAAGTCGCCGCGATACCGTTCCGCCGCATCGACAAGTTCCATCTCATCGTCAACTCCGCGAACGCGAAGGCGGTCGGGCTGACCATTCCGCCATCGGTGCTCGCGCAGGCGGACTCCGTCATCACCCAGTAAGCGCAGACGAGTCACGGAGGCGCTCCGGCCCGCGATGGACATCACCGTACACCACGTCGAAGGCGAGGCCGAGCTGCGCCTTCGCGGGCGTCTTGACGCGCACTGGGCGACACATCTCACGCGCGAACTCGAGACGCTGGTGCGCGAGAACCGGCATGTGATCGTGCTCGATTTCCGCGAGGTCGATTTCCTCAGTTCGGCGGGCATCAGCGTGCTGCTGCGGTACTACAAGATGCTGCTCGGCATGCAGGGCGCGCTGCGCGTCGTGAATCCGTCGGACAATGTCCGCAAGGTGCTCGATCTCTCCGGCGTCACACAGTTTCTACTCGCCGGCAAGGAAGCGCCCGTGGCGAAGCAGGCGAAGGAGGAGGCGGCGACACGGCTCGAATCCGCCGCGGCCTCGTACCTCGTCTATCCGCTGGGCGGCCAGACAGGGCTTTCTTGCAGGCCCATCGGCAGGCCCGAGCTGCTCGCGGACGCCGCGTACACGCGTGACGACTGCACGAGCGTGCCGTATCCCTCCACCACCTTCGGCCTCGGCATCGGCGCCATCGGCGAGAACTTCGACGACTGCGCCGGTCGTTTCGGCGAGTACCTCGCGATGGGCGGGGCGGTGTTCCATCTTCCCGGCAACGGTGCGAATCTGCCCGACTACGACATCGCGCGGCGCTCCTTTGTTCCCTCGGTCCACGTGCTGTCGGGTGTGCTCCTTCAGGGCGCGTTCACGCATCACGCGCGATTTGAAACCGAGAATCACAGCGAGGCGCTCACCGCCTCCGAGCTGTTTCTGCGTTTGCACGAAACGGCGGGCGGCGGCACCGTCGGTTTTGTGGTGCTGGCCGAGACCTCGGGGCTCGTGGGCACCTGGCTGCGCCGGTCGCCGGTGCAGCCGGGCAGCGCGGTGTTTTCACATCCCGAAGTGCGCGAGTGGTTCGGATATTCGCTCGAACCCCTGCACGCGCGCAGTCTCGCGTGGGTGGTGGGCATCGTGGCCCGTGGCGAAGACGCGGCGTTGCGCCCGTTCCTGCGTCCGCTCGCGACCGGTTCCGACATCGTTGCGCACGCGCATGCCGCCGCTCTTTCGTATCGTCACGTTACAAAGGGCAAGCTCGACCTGCATCAGACCGTCGCCACCATGTTCGATCCCGACACATTCGACAGCGAGAGTTCGCTGGGGCTGCTGCATCTGATCAACGACGACCGGCCGTTCACCGGGCGCGGGCAGAGCGAATTTCTGCGCGGCGCCTGCTGGTTCGGTCCCGTCACATCGGTGAAGGGCTGACCGGCATGCTCGTCTACCTCGGTCCGCTCACGCTCGGCTTGATACTTGCGCTGCTTGGGCTCGGCGTGTACATCAGCTACAGGATTTTCAATTTCCCGGACATCACCGTCGACGGTTCCTTCTCGAGTGGCGGTGTGGTGGCTCTTATGGCCATCAAAAACGGAACCGATCCCGTCAGTGCTACGCTGCTTGGCGTGCTCGCGGGCATGATCGCGGGCTCAGTGACGGGCCTGCTGCAGACCCGCCTGCACGTGAACAAGATCCTGAGCGGCATCATCGTGATGACCGGCCTCTACTCCGCAAATTACTTCCTGATGGATTCGAGCGCCGTGGTGCTGATCGACGAAGCGTCGCTCAAGACACAGGCAGCGGACATCGGCGCGGCATTGTTTTCGGAATCCACACTCGCGGCCTTGAAACAGGCCGTGCTGCCCGCCGAGGATATTGTTTTTGCAGCCATGGTGCTGTGCATCGTTGCAGTGGTTTCCTTTGCGCTGTACGCGTTTCTCCGCACCAACATCGGACTGGCGCTGCGCGCATCGGGCGAGAACGAGCGCATGGTGCGCGCACTCGGTGTGAACACCAACCTCACGGTGCTCATCGGACTGGCGATCTCGAACGGGCTCGTGGCCGCGGCCGGCGCACTGTACGCGCAGGACGTCAACACGGCCGATCTCACAACCGGCGTCGGCTTCATCGCGGTGGGATTGACCAGCGTGATAGTCGGCCAGGTGATCGCGGGCAGAGGACGCCTGGCGCGCGCTCTAGCCAGTGTCGTGCTTGCCAGCGTGATCGTGCGCTATCTCGTGGCCGCGCTGCTGGCATTGGGCGTGGAGACCGACTACTTCAAGCTGATCAACGCCACCTTCCTGGTGCTGGTGCTCTGGCTTCCCGATGTACTGCGGAGGCGCGCGCGATGACGGAATTCCGCAACACGGGCGCGGCGTCCGCGACGCCCGCGACGCTGCTCGAACTCGCGGGTGTGCACAAGTATTTCAACCGCGGCACGCTGTCGGAAGTGCACGCACTGCGCGATGTGTCGCTCTCGATCGCGAAGGGCGAGTTCATCGTGGTGGTCGGACAAAACGGATCCGGCAAATCGACATTGCTGCAGGCGATCGCGGGCAGTTACGCCCCGGAAGTCGGGACCCTGCATCTGAACGGCATCGACATCACCCACTGGCCCGATTTCCAGCGCGCGCGCTTTATCGCCCGCGTCTTCCAGGATCCCTTCACCGGCACAGCCGCGGGACTCAGCATCGCCGAAAACTTCGCCATCGCGTCGCGGCGCGGCATCCGGCGCGGACTCGGCCGCGCGCTCAACACGCGCCTTCGCAGCGACATCGCCGCGCGTTGCCGCGCGCTCGGGCTCGGACTCGAGGAGCGTCTCGACGTCCCCATCGGAACACTGTCGGGCGGACAGCGGCAGGCGTTGACGCTGCTCATGGCCGTGTGGCAACAGCCCGAGATCCTGCTGCTCGACGAGCACACGTCGGCGCTCGATCCGCGCAGTGCCGAGCTGATCATACGTTTGAGCAAGGAGATCGTGACCGACGCCGCGATCACAACACTCATGGTCACACATTCCCTGCAGGATGCCATTAATCTTGGCGACCGTCTCATCATGATGCACCGCGGCAGGGTGGTGCACGACGTGTCGGGCGCGGACAAGCGTCATCTCCGCGTCCCAGATCTCATGCACTGGTTCGACGAGCTGCGGCAGATCGATCAGTTCGACGAAAGCACCGCCGACTTCATGCGGCGCGCGTACGTGTAGCAGTCTCACCGCCATCAGGATGCAGGCAGAGCATGACCTCCGATTGGATCTTACAGATACAGAACAGCATTCCCGAACTGACACGTGTTCACGCGTGGCTCGAGGAGATTCGTACCACACACGCGATCGGCGGCGGCGACGTCTTCGCCTTGACGTTGGCCCTCGATGAGCTGCTGACAAACACGATATCGTACGGCTACGACGATACCGCGTCGCACGACATCACGGTGACGCTGCGTGTGGATGACGGCCGCGCACACGTGTGCATCGACGACGACGCCCGCGAGTTCGATCCGTTGCGCGCCGAAAAACCCGACATCGACGCGCCGCTCGAGGAGCGCAGAATAGGCGGCCTCGGCATCCATCTTGTCACAACGATGATGAATCGTGTCGAGTACCGGCGCGAGGGTGGCCACAACGTCATCCGGCTGGAGCTGGTTCTGAATCCCGAGGGATAGCGGGACTGCCGTACCACACACATAATCCAAACATTCGCCTCATCCGTTCCTAACAGAGAATGAACGATATTGCGGATCATTTGGACACATGAACGATGGCAAAAGGCACCATACTCGTTGTTGAAGACGAGGAAGACATCCTCGAACTTATCAGCTTCAATCTGATCAAGGACGGGTACACCGTCGAACGCGCGCGCAGCGGGGAAGAAGCGCTGCAGAAGGCGCGGCGCTCGCCACCGGATGCGGCGATACTCGACATCATGCTGCCGGGCCTCGACGGCCTCGAAGTGTGCCGCGCGTTAAAAAGCGGGGCCGGCACCGCCGGGGTACCCATCCTGATGGTGACAGCGCGCACCGAGGAGGCCGACATCGTGACCGGCCTCGAGATAGGCGCCGACGATTACATCACCAAACCCTTCAGTCCGCGCGTGCTGCTTGCGCGCCTGAAAACCATTCTGCGCCGCAAAGGCGCGCCGGGCGCGGACGCCGCCACGCAGCCGTTGTCGGTGCATGAAATCACCATCAATCCGCTGCGGCACGAAGTGACCATCGCGGGCGAACAAGTCGAGCTGACAGTGACGGAGTTCCGCGTGCTGCAGTTCCTGGCGACACGTCCCGGCTGGGTGTTCACACGCGCGCAGATCGTGGATGCCGTGCGCGGCGACGGCTATCCCGTCACCGACCGCTCCGTCGACGTGCAGATCGTGGGACTGCGCAGAAAACTCGGCGCGGCGGCGCACTATGTCGAAACCGTGCGCGGCGTCGGCTACCGCTTCAAGGAATAGAGGATGAGCAAACGGAGCATGTTGCGGCGCTTACCCCTGTCGCTTTTTTTTCTCGCCGTCGTGGCGCTGGCCGCGTTCGTCTGGCATTCGACCGAGTCGCTGAAGGACCTCGTCACCGACCACATGCGCGACGAGTTGCACGCGCGATGTTACCTGGTGGAGAACCGCATGCACTCGCTGGGCGCAGCGGGGGCGGCGTCGAAGGATGTGCAGGCGCTCACGCGTGAACTCGCCGCGGGCGCCTCGGGCCGCATTACCATCATCGCGCCCGACGGCACAGTACTGGGCGATTCGATGGAGGATCCGGCGCGGATGGAAAACCATGCGGGCCGGCCCGAGATCGCGTCGGCACTGCGTGGCGAGCGGTCGTGGTCCAAACGATTCAGTCCGACCTTGCAGGTCAACATGCTCTACGTCGCGCGGCCGATCCGCTCCGGCGGACGCATCACGGGCGTGGCGCGTCTGGCAGTGTCGCTGACCGCGGTCGACGAATTCGCGGCGATGCTGCAGCGCAGCGTCATCATCGGCGGCGTGGTGTTTGCGTGTGTGTCGGCTCTGCTCATCGCCGTGTCGATACGGCGCATCACGCGTCCAATCGCGGCATTACGCGAGGGTGCCGAGCAGTTCGCGCGCGGCAATTTCGCCTACCGCCTGCCCATCGGGGAAACCGATGAGGTCGCGACGCTGACCGATGCGATGTCGCTCATGGCGCGGCAGCTCGATGAACGCATTCGCACGATACTGCAGCAGCGCAACGAGCAGGAGGCGGTGCTCTCGAGCATGGCCGAGGGGGTGATTGCCATCGACACCGACGAGCGCATCCTGAACATGAACGCGGCCGCGGGCCGGCTGTTCGACGTGGATCCACGCACCGCGAAGGGCCGTGCCATACAGGAAGTTGTGCGGAACATCGACGTGCAACGCTTCGCCGCGCGCACACTCGAGGCGCTGGAACCCGCTGAAGGGGTGATCACGCTGCGAGACGGCGAGGACCGCCACATACAGGCGCACGGAAGCGTGCTGCGCGACGGCGACGGCAGGGCGATCGGCGCCGTGATCGTGACCAACGATATAACGCAGCTCCGCCGCCTCGAGAATGTGCGCCGCGATTTTGTGGCCAACGTCTCGCATGAACTCAAGACACCCGTGACATCGATCAAGGGTTTTGTTGAAACTCTGCAGGATGGTGCAGCAGAGGATGCCGCCACGCGCGATCGTTTTCTGGCGATCATCGCGAAGGAATCGGACCGCCTGCACAACATCATCGAGGATCTGCTGAGTCTCTCGCGCATCGAGCAGGAATCCGAGCGCATGGAAGTGCTGCTCGCGACCACGTCCGTCTGCGATGTTGTTACCTCCGCTGTGCAGAGCCGCGCGGCGATCGCCGCCGAGCGCTCCGTCCACATCGACATCACCTGCGATCCCGCGCTGCGCGCGCGCGCAAACGCGCAACTGCTCGAACAGGCCGTCGCGAATCTGGTGGACAACGCGATCAAATACAGCGACACCAACACACGCGTGGCCGTGCGCGCCGAGCGGTCGTCGGAGGGCGTGCGCATACAGGTGCAGGATCAGGGACGCGGCATCCCCGCCGAACATCTCGGGCGCATCTTCGAACGATTCTACCGCGTCGACACTTCGCGGAGCCGCGCAAGCGGCAGCACCGGACTCGGCCTTTCGATCGTCAAACACATCGTGCAGGCGCACGCGGGCACCGTGTCCGTCGAGAGCGTTCCCGGCGCGGGCAGCACCTTCACCATCATCGTGCCTCCGGCGGTCTGACCGGGACTTCGGCGCGAGGCCATTCACGTACAACACAGGAAGATCATGTCTCTGCATTTTCATCGCGAAATAGACCGGTTGAAGAAAAAACTTCTCGCGCTCAGCGCCATCGTGGAGGAGGATCTGGCCATCGCCCTGCGCTCGATGCGCGAGCGTGACGTGGATCTGGCGCGCCGTGTCATACACACCGACGCGGAGATCGACGAGATGGAAATTGACGTCGAGGAGGACTGCCTCAAGATCCTCGCCCTCTACCATCCCGTCGCGGGCGACCTGCGCTTCATCGTGTCGGTACTCAAGATGAACAATGAACTCGAACGCATCGGCGATCTGGCGAAGAACATCGCGAAACGCGCCATCACCCTTGCGGGCTCGGGCGCGACACAGATTCCCCCGCAGATCGACCTGCTGGGCGAGCGCGCTCTGACCATGTTGAAGAAGGCCCTCGATGCGCTCGTGACATTAAATGCGGACCTTGCGCGCGAAGTGTGCAAACTCGACGACGAGGTCGATGCGTTAAACAAGGAGATGTTCCGTCTGATCCGCGACCGCCTCCGCGCAGCCGAGACCGATGTGGATGCGGATCTGCAGATCATGCTCACCGCGCGCTATCTGGAGCGCATCGCGGATCATGTGACAAATATCGCCGAGGACGTGGTGTATCTCGCCGGTGGAGAGATTATTCGACATCAGGGGAAGTAGCTGGGAGCTAGGAGTTAGGAGTGGGGAGTAGCGCGGGGAAATTCGTATCATTGTATGATGGAGCGACGCGCAGGAATAACGGCGACGGGATTTGTGTACGATCCCGCGTATCTGGAACACGACACGGGATATTCCCATCCGGAATCGGCGCAGCGACTTGAAGCGATAGTCGGGCATGTCGCGGAAACGGGCTTGTATGACCGCTGTGTCCCGATCGATGCCGTGCCCGCGCCCGAGGAGGCGATCATTCGCGCGCATTCGGCACGGCACCTGGCCCATGTGCGCGAGATATGCGCGCAGGCACCCTTCCGCGCGGATCTCGACACGCCGGTCTGCAACCGCTCGTACGACGTGGCGCTGCGTGCGGCCGGCGGTGTGATGTCCGCGTGTGACGCCGTTGCGGGCGGATCGATCACAAACGCCTTCTGCGCCGTCCGGCCTCCCGGTCACCATGCCGAGCGCGAGCGCGCGATGGGATTCTGCCTCTTCAACAACGTGGCCGTCGCCGCGTCGCATCTGCGCGCGGTTCACGGAATACGCCGCATCCTCATCGTGGATTGGGACGTGCATCACGGCAACGGCACACAGAACATCTTCTACGACGATCCGGACACATTGTTCTTCAGCATACATCAATCACCCCTGTATCCTGGAGGCGGCGCGGCATCGGAACGCGGCGCGGGCGCCGGCGAGGGCGCAACCATCAACGTGCCCGTCGCGCCCGGTTCGGGCGACGAACACTACCGCGAGGCCTTCGAACGCGTCCTGCTACCCGCGGCACGGACCTTCGCGCCCGAGTTTGTGCTCATCTCGGCCGGCTTCGACGCGCACCGCGAGGATCCGCTCGCGAACATCAACCTGAGCACCTCGTGTTTTGCCCATCTCACTGTGCTCGTCAAGGATATCGCGCAGCAGAGCGCGGGCGGACGCATCGTGTCGGTGCTTGAGGGCGGCTATGCCCTCGACGCGCTGGCGCGCAGCGCCGCGGCGCATCTCCGGGCGTTGATGTTTTGAACGGCGCGTCCGTCACACACGGGAAGCAGCGGCGCGCGGTGCTGGCCGCGCTCGGGGCCGTGCTGCTGTGGTCCACCGTAGCGACGGCGTTCAAGCTCAGTCTCGAGGCGCTCACCGTCGCGGAACTGCTCGCGTTTTCATCCCTCGTTTCGTTCCTCGCCCTGTGTGTCGTGATTCTGTTCCGCCGCGCGCCCGCGGGCCTGCGGCAGTGGCCGCTCCGCGAGTACGCCCATTCCGCGCTGCTGGGCCTCATCAACCCCTTCGCGTATTACCTGGTATTGTTCAGCGCCTACGACCGCCTGCCCGCGCAGGAGGCGCAGCCCCTCAATTACACGTGGCCGCTTGTGCTCGCCCTGTTCTCGACGGTGTTCCTGCGCCAGCGCATACGGCGCGGCGTCTATGCCGCGATGGTGGTGAGCTTTGCGGGCGTGTGGATCATCTCGACACGGGGCGACGTGTTTGCGCTGCGATTCTCCGATCCGCTCGGCGTGGCCCTCGCGATGGGCAGCTCCGTTCTCTGGGCCGCGTATTGGATGCTGACCATGCGCAGCACGGCCGATCCCGAGGAGAAACTTCTCGTCAACGCCGGCTTCGGATCACTGTACACATTGCTGTTTCTTGCCATCACGGAGGGGCTCCGCGTACCCTCGCTCGCGGGCGCACTGGGCGCGTCGTATGTGGGAGTGTTCGAGATGGGACTCACCTTCGTGTTGTGGCTGCGCGCCCTGAAACTCAGCAGCACCACCGCGCGCGTCGGAGCCCTCGTGTACCTGTCGCCGTTCCTCTCGCTGGTACTGATACACTTCGTGGTGGGGGAAGACATCGCGGCGAGCACCCTGGTCGGACTCGTCCTGATCGTCGCGGGCATAGCGGCGCAGCAGGTGATCGAGCGTCGCTCGGCCGCGGCGGAACACTAGGCCGCGGACGATTTTTCTTGCACGCGTCGCGCGGCGCGTGTAGTTTCCGCCTGTCAATCACGGAAACCCTGTATGCCATCCTTTGCATTCGACGTCAAATCCATCGTGCTCTACGGCGCGGCGTTGGTGCTTGCCGTCCTGTTCATCTATCTCTGGAGGAAGAAAGATTTCCTCTCCTCGTTCGAGGGAGGCAAGTGGTATCTGACATGGTTCGCCATCGCGATCATCACCCTGATGGACGAACTCACATCGATCTTTTACGCGCCGAGCGAGGCGCATCGTTTCATCGGCGAGAGCGCCATCTTTTTTATCGCCTTCACGTCGGTGCTGATGCGCATCCTGTCGAACCGCATGACAGAGATCGCGCAGATACTCGAACACCACAACATCCGCGGCGGGGGAGTGTACTCGTTCTCGTATCTCGTGCTCGGTCCCACGGTGAGCTTCATCGCCGTCTCCTCGATCTTCGTCGACTACGTCCTCACCGCGAGCATATCCACCGTCAGCGCGGTGCAGAACGGCCTGGCCTTCCTCGACATCTCGCACGGCACGGCGATGATACTGAACTTCGGCATCGTGTGGCTTGTGGCCGGGCTCAACATTCTCGGCATCCGCGAGAACGCGCGATTCACCTTCGGGATATTCACCTTCGCGGCCTTTGTGCTCGTGCTGCTCGTGCTGTCGGGTATTCTCGCGCTGGACAACAGCGCGGCGACCAAGATCGCGGGCAGTGTGACCGGAGTGTTCGAACGTTTCGGCACACTCGACCTCGGCGCGCTCACCGTCGACATGGGTTTCGTGATCATCGGCGTCTCGAGCTGCATCCTCGCCTACTCCGGAATCGAATCGGTGGTGCAGACCGCCGGTCTTGTGCGCTCGTGGCACGACATCCGCAAGGCCTACCTGTTTCTCGCGCTCACCGTGGGCATCTTCACACCGCTCATATCCATGCTCACGCTTTCTTCTCCCATCAATCTGGCGGAACACGAGACCGATCTCATCACCGCGTACGCCGCCATGCTGAACGGTCCCGTGTTCGGCATCGTGGTGGGCGCCCTCGCCAGTTTCACGCTGACCATGGCCGTGAACACCGCCTACGTCGCATCGAGCGAACTGCTCGAGCGTGTGGCCGAACGCTACTCGTTCCACTGGCTCACAAAGACGAACAGCCGCCAGAGCTTCTACCGCATCCATCTGTTAAGCGCGGTGCTGTTCTCGGTGATCATCCTCATCACGAGCGGACAGCAGGCGCTGCTCGCCGAGATGTACGCGATCGGACTCATCGCCAGCATGGTGATCAACATGGGATCGTTGATCGTGTACCGGTATTTCAAGGGCACGCGCGACATCAAACATTATTTCACACACCGCTCGCTCACAGTGCTGCTTTTTCTTATCCTCACCGCCTGCCTGCTGTACCTCGCATACGAGAAGCCGTACGGACTGACCCTCTGGGCCATCGCAACCGGCGTGTTCCTGGTGGCCGGACTGAGCATCGCGCGACGGCGGCCTCCGGAGAAACCCGAGCTCCTCGCGAGCGACAGTCCGCTCGACCTCGTCACCTATCTCGGATCCTCCGACGAGGACGAGATACATCTGTATTTCCGGCGTCCGCGTGAAAACAACGTGCTGCGGAAGTCCGACACCTCGAAGGCCTACGTGAGTTTTTACTCCCCGCGCGAGGGGATTCCCGCGCGTCTCACCGAGAACCACTTCCGTTTCCCGTTCTCGCTGCAGAGCGTGTACAAGAGCATGTGCACCATCATCAACGTGCTACAGTACGAACTGCCGCACAAGAAACTCACCGTGCATCTCGGCTGGCCCATGTCGTCGTGGCTCGACCGTTTTTCGATCGGCGTGCTGGTGATGAACATGATGCGGCTGCCGAGCGAATACCCCGACGTCGCGTTCCGCATCGAATACGAGCGGCGTTCGCGCGGCTGAGAGCGCGGCGACGATGGCCGCACTTTCCGACGTACGGCGCTTGCTTTCACCCTCATTATCCCGCATCTTTGTCCCATTATCTCTCCTCGTGCCCCGTTTTCCCGATCCGGGATTGGGACGTCTTCCGGGAGGCATGAATCGAATGCCGCCGGCCGGACATCAGCACAGGACTTGCGCCTGATCGAAGCGCATTTTTCCGCGGCAATCACGCATCAACACTGATACAACCATCGACGGAGGAAGACTAGACTCATGGAACTGACACTGATTCTCGGAATCAGCGTTCTGGGCTTGCTGTTTGCGACGTGGCTGATACGCGACGTACTCAAACGCGACACCGGCACGCCCCAGATGCAGGAGATCTCGAACGCGATCAAGCAGGGCGCCGAAGCGTTCCTGCGCCGCCAGAATCGCACCATCATCTGGCTCGCGATCGCACTTGCCGCGCTTATCTACATATTGTACGCTTTCGTGCGCGCGCACAACGCGAACGATCCGACGACCTCCGCATCGGCACTCGCGCTGTGGACGACCATCTCCTTCATCCTCGGCGCACTCTGTTCCGTCGCCGCGGGATACATGGGCATGTGGGTCTCCATCCGTTCCAACATCCGCACCGCCGCGGGCGCGCTGAAGGACATGAACAGCGCCTTGCAGCCGGCTCTGCGCGGCGGCGCCGTGTCGGGCTTCTTTGTTGTGGCGATGAGCCTGCTCGGCGTAGCCGGCCTCTACGCCATCGTCGACTGGGCGGGCGTGGCGAAAGCGCCCGAGAATATTCCGCTGCTCATCGTCGGCTACGGTTTCGGCGCGAGCTTCGTGGCGCTGTTTGCGCAGCTCGGCGGCGGTATCTACACCAAGGCCGCCGACGTCGGCGCGGATCTCGTGGGCAAGGTCGAAGCCGGCATTCCCGAAGACGATCCGCGCAACCCGGCCGTGATCGCCGATCTTGTGGGCGACAACGTGGGCGACTGCGCGGGCCGCGGCGCCGACCTTTTTGAATCGACCGCCGCCGAGAACATCGGCGCGATGATTCTGGCCGCGGCGCTGTACCGCGAAAACATGGCCGCGTTTCAGGAGCACGGACTCACACTGCTCAGCGTGATGCTCTTCCCGCTCGTCGCGCGCGCATTCGGTATCGTCGCCTCCATCATCGGCGTGCTCTCGGTGCGTGTCAGCGAGACCGAGGATCCGATGAAGGCCCTCAACCGCGGATACTACGTCACCTCCGTGCTCGCCATCATCGGCTTCTTCGTCGCCTCGCGATGGCTGCTCGGAGCGGATTATTACTTCAACTTCTTCCTGTGCGGTCTCATCGGCGTCTTGACGGCGCTGGCTTTCGTGTTTATCACGCAGTACTACACGGAATACCGGTACCGTCCGGTGAAGGAAATCGCGAAGGCCTCGCAGACCGGACCCGCGACAAACATCATCAGCGGCATCGCCATCGGCATGGAGTCCACCGGTTTCCCGATCCTCGTGATTGCTGCGGCCATCATCGGCGCGTATTTCCTCGGGCAATCATCGGGTCTGCACGCGGGCCTCTTCGGCACCGCCGTCGCAACGATGGGCATGCTGGGCACGGCCGCGTACATCCTCGCGATGGACACCTTCGGACCGATCACCGACAACGCCGGCGGCATCGTCGAGATGAGCCGTCAGTCGCATGAGATCCGCGAGCGTACCGACCGTCTCGATTCCGTCGGCAACACGACCAAGGCCCTCACGAAGGGTTACGCCGTTGGATCCGCCGCTCTGGCGGCCTTCCTGCTATTCAGCGCGTATCTCGACGAGATCAAGGTGTACATGCCCGAGTTCGACTACGTGATCAACCTGAACAAGCCCGAAGTGTTTGTCGGCGCCATGCTCGGCGCAGTGCTCGTGTTCCTCTTCTCGTCGATGGCCATCAAGGCCGTGGGCAAGGCGGCGTACGCGATCATCAACAACGTGCGCGAGCAGTTCAAGAACAATCCGGGCATCATGCTCGGCACGTCGAAGCCCGACTACGGCCAGTGTGTGGACATCGCCACCAAGGCGGCATTGCGCGAAATGGTCGCTCCCGGTCTGCTGGTTGTGGGACTTCCAATTGTTGTCGGTCTCGCCTTCAAGGCCCTCTACTACTCGTACGGCAAGGATCTGCTCGGCATTCATGCAGCAAGCGGCGCCGAAGTTGTGGGCGGTCTGCTGATGGTCGGCACCATCGTAGGCATTCTCATGGCGCTGTTCCTGAACAACGGCGGCGGCGCGTGGGACAATGCCAAGAAGTACATCGAGACGGGCGCCTATGGCGGCAAGGGCAGCGACACACACAAGGCCGGCGTTGTGGGCGACACCGTGGGTGATCCCTTCAAGGACACCGCGGGTCCGTCGCTGCACGTGCTCATCAAGCTGCTCAGCACCATCACACTCGTGCTTGCGCCGCTGTTCATCTGATCTTCTTCTCTTTCTTTCCAGAACCCACCCGTGCGATGTGCGGGTGGGTTTTTTTTTCGGAGTAGGGAGTGGGGAGTAGGAAGTAGGAAGTAGGGAGTAGGGAGTGGGGAGTAGGGAGTAGGAACGCGGAGCGACGAATCTGTGTCTCACTGAGCGGAGTCGAAGTGCGACGGAACTGTGTCTCACTGAGATCCAGCCAATTGCACTACCTCGGATCAATTGGTATTATACCTGTTCGTTTCTCTTGCTTCTTCGCAAACAGAGGGTATCCGATCAATGGCCATCCCCGATTTTCAGTCCATCATGCTCCCATTGCTTCGTGTCGCCAAGGATGGTGTGATCCGTGCTACAAAGGAATACCGCGAAAAATTGGCCTTGGAGTTTTGCCTTTCGGAGGAGGAACTCGACGCGATGCTTCCCAGCGGCGTGGCGCCGCTCTTCGCAAACCGGGTTGCATGGGCGATTGTGTATCTGCAGCGGGCCGGGCTTCTCGCACGACCAGCCCGTGGTAAGTATCATATCACGGAGGCAGGCCGGAAGGTGCTCTCCGAGAAGCCGGAGAAAATCAATATCAAGTATCTCAAACGCTTCGAAGTATTCAACACATGGCAGAATAAATCGGACCTTGAGACGGGAGATTCTTCAGTTGAACCGCAGCAGACGGCAACACCGGAAGAAATCCTCGGCGCTGCCTATTCGACAATTCGCAGCCAGCTCGCGACCGACATTCTCGAGCAGGTAAAATCCATGACGCCAAAATTCTTCGAACGGCTCGTGATCGATCTGCTGGTTGCGATGGGATACGGTGGAACGATGCAGGATGCGGGGAAGGCCATAGGGAAGGGCGGCGACGAGGGCATCGACGGCATCATCAAGGAAGATCGGCTCGGTCTTGATGTCATTTACATCCAGGCGAAGCGGTGGGATGGCTCCGTGGGTCGTCCCGAGGTACAGAAATTTGTTGGTGCGCTCTCGGGGAAACACGCACAAAAGGGTGTATTCATCACCACGGGAAGCTTCGCGAAGAATGCGGAACAATACGTCGCCACCATCAACACCAAGGTGGTTCTTATCGATGGGAAGCGGCTTGCGGAAATGATGATCGACTTCGACATCGGAGTTGCGACACGTGCGACGTATCGAGTGAAACGGATCGACAACGACTATTTCGTCGAGGACTAGGAGTTCGGCTACGCGCCCTGCGTGTGTGCCTCGCTGGCCATCTACCGATGTACCACCTAACTATCTACCAACTACTCATCAGCTCTCAGAGATCCTGTCTCGTGACGCAGCATGCCGGGTCTATTGGTAGACTTCTTCTTTCTTTTGTCTTGACACAAAAGAAAGAAGCAAAGAAAAAGTCAAGGCTGTAGAAAAATTCCGGCCAAAATCTCGCTTCGGCTCGCGGCGGATGCAAACTCGCCCCGCGGCCGCAGGCGGCCGCGGGTCTCAAACAAGCATCCGCCTTTGCTCGCCTCTCGCGGATTTTGTCTCGTAATTTTTCTCAGGCCGGGGTTGGATCTGGTGAGGGCGGTGTGGGCGATGCAGGGCGGTGGGGTCTGCTGCGTGTGTGTTTCGTAGCCATGTGGAAAGTAGCAACGTGACACGTTTCTACTTTTCGCGGGAGCGGGATCGATGCGGTGTGGAAAGTACGTGGTCCGCGAATCGTCTAATCGTCTAATCGTCCAATCGTCTAATCGTCCAATCGTCTAATCGTCTAATCGTCTAACGGTCTTTCTTCAACACGCATTCATCGCGCGAGCAGCATGGAACGGGATAAGGACGAGGACGGTGTGCTGAGACGGTAGAGGTACACGCCGCTGGGGAGGGAGCCGGCGTGGAAGACGACAGAGTGTTCGCCCGCGGCTTGTTCGGCATCCACGAGCACGGACAGTTCGCGCCCGAAGGTGTCGTACACCGCAAGATGTGTCCGCACTGTGGCGGGCAGGGAATACCGGATCCGCGTCATGTCACGGAATGGATTCGGCGTATTTGGCAAGAGGTATGGAGACGCAGGAAATGTTGTGGTCTGCTCGTGGGTTCCCGTGATGCGGATGGCCGGGATCTCCACGGTGTCCGTGGCCGAATCCACATTGGTGTCGTCGGTATATGCGAATACGGTTATTACGAGTCGACGCCGTGTCTCTCTGTTCTCCACATGGAGGAGCCATGAGACGTCGAGCGAGTCCTGTACCGGGATGTCGACTATCTTGCGCTGGTTTTGTGGTGTGTTCGGATCCACCCATACACCGGCCGGAGGCGGCACGACGATACCGAACTGCGTGGCCCTGCACTTCACGAAGCCGGTGTTCCTGACAGACATCAGAATCGGGAATGGATTCGGTTCGACATTCAATCCATCGCCGGTGACAGAAAGGGAATCCGGTGCGTGAATTTTAATGGCGACCTGCGGAAGCAAGCCTGGAAATCTCAGACTGCACAACAGTTGGATGCTGTCGAGCGGAGTCCCGCTTGAATCGCAGCCGCCGATCGTGTAGTCGAAATACACGGTGCGATCAGACTGATAGATTTGTGTTCCGCGGAACAGCCACGTCACGATGCAGGCAGTATCGCCGGGCGACAGGACAGGGAGTGGCGACGGGAGGTACACGCGCTGGGTCTGCGATGAGTCGGCGAATACACAATCACGCGGCATACGCATGAATACCGATGCGTTGTACGCCGGCGCGTTGCCCTCATTCGCAATAAGAATCCTGAACTCGAAGGGGAGATAACCACCGTGAATACTGTCGATCTGGATCGGCTTCATGCCGCCGTGCCCGATCATGTGCAGTTTTGGCTGCGCATGCAATATCACTGAGGCCGCGAGTAACACAGGCAGGGCCATGAGTACACGGACTCTCACAATGCACGATGCTCGAGGATTCATCTTTCTCACCCTTCGAAAGGCCATTAAAGTGGCATGTACATCAACAACACGATTTGTTCCGCCGGCGGTTGTTGTGATGGTCGGAAAGTTGTGCTCTCACCGTCGTACGACAATTGTTGCGGGCAATACCTGACTGCTTTCTACTTTTCACGAGTGCGGGATCGATGCGGTGTGGAAGGTAGCAAGGTGAAAAGTATCCACGTGACACGTATCTCCTTTTCACGAGTGCGTGATCGATGCGGTGTGGAAAGTACGTGGTCCGCGAATCGTCCAATCGTCCAATCGTCCAATCGTCCAATCGTCTAATCGTCTAATCGTCCAATCGTCCAATCGTCCAATCGTCTAATCGTCCAATCGTCTAATCGTCTAATCGTCCAATCGTCTAATCGTCTAACCGTCTTTCTTCAACACGCATTCATCGCGCGAGTAGCATGGAACGGGATAAGGACGAGGAAGGCGTGGTGAGACGGTAGAGGTACACGCCGCTGGGGAGGGAGCCGGCGTGGAAGACGGCAGAGTGTTCGCCCGCCACTTGTTCGGCATCGACGAGCACGGATAGTTCGCGCCCGAAGGTGTCGTACACCGCGAGGCGTACGTGTGTGGTGGCGGGCAGTGTGTAACGAATGGTGGTTGCGGGATTGTAGGGATTGGGAGAATTCTGTGAGAGTGTCGGCTCGGTCTTGAGCTGCAGCGCGGGGAGGCAGTCGCCGGAGACGATGTAGAAGCCGTCCTCGGTGATCAGGCGCAGGTCCGGCGCAGGAGCCGCATCGTCGTGCGAATTCATCGACGAGGCGAGCACACGTCCGCCCCCGCTTCCCCCCGCGGTGAAGATGTCGACAAAACGCAGCGAGTCGACAAAGGCGCCGATGGCCGTGGGTCCGCCCGTGTACACAACTTCGAATACCAGGCGCACAAGCAGCGCTTCGCGCCGCAGATTCAGCGGCGCCTCGAAGGTGTTGTCCTCGATGCGCACGATGGTCTCGCGCGACGGATCCGTACCACCCGCGTCACGCCACAGCGTGCTGCGCGGACCGTTCCAGCCGCGCCCCGTCGCGCTGTTCACACTCACAGCATCGATGAATCGGATCGCATCAGGATCGAAGGAGACGTTCAGCTTGTAACTCGTGATCTCGCGTCCGTACGTGGTGTCGACGAATATCGGCACGGATACTTTTTCACCCGTGCGTCCGGTGATATCGCGCGAGATACGCACGCGCACGGCCTTGGGCGCACCGTGAATGGTGACACGCCGCGCGCAACGGCTCTGCACAGCGTTCTCGGCGTTCACGATCACCTCCACGTTTCCCGTCACGTTCATCGGTTGCCGCAAGGGGCGCAGTTTCCACGACACACGCGCGCTTCCGTTTGGGGCAATGTCGGCGAGGGTGCGCACCGCGTTCTCGCCATCGTCCAACGACATGCCCGGAGGCGGAAGCAGCGTTGCGATCATACGCTGTGCGGATACAGCACCGCTGTTGGACACGTCGGCATGAATGACACACACATTGTACCTGTCCGCGTAACCCCGCGTACCGACATCGTCGCGAAAATCCTCGATCGAACGATCGAAGTACAACGTGTCTCCGGTGCGAGTCATCGATGTGGAGACCGCGCAGTGCAGATCGGGTGCGCCGAGCGCGGGAATGCCGACCACGGTGCTGCACTCGGCGGCCGGAGCGTCGTCGGACGTTGTGATGAACCGGAAGACCACATCACCACGCGACGTGCGCGGCTGCGCAACAACCTGCCACGATATCATGTCGCTGCTGCGGTGCGCCTCGAGGCGCGCCGCAAGGAAACGCTCGCTCGAATCCGCGAGGTACACGTCGTGTGTGGACGGGATGCAGCGGATGCTGACACGCGAGACGGGGCGCTCGCCGTTGTTGTGCAACACCGCCGTGACACGGAACGGATTCGGCTCGTATACAGCGCGTGTGGTATTCACGCGCAGTTCGGACGACTCGGCCGCGCAGTCGAGGGCCACTGTCGCAGCGCGCAACGGCGGCACATGTGTATCGTCGCAGCACTCGGCGCTGTTGCGGCGCGCATCCGTCACACGGAAACAGACGCGCAGCGTGCGTCCGCCCGGCTCGGTGTGTGCCGCGGGCCGCACGAGCCAGCGTGTGACAAACACGGAATCGACATCGAGGTCGCCCGCTGCATGCTCGGCCGTTTCTCCCTGTGCGAACAGAAGACCGGGAGGCAACAGGGCGGTGACACGCAGATCACGCCCCGTGGCCGAGCCGGTGTTCCGGATTCGCGCCGTGATCTCGAACGGATCGGGCACGTACCTGCCGCCGTCGGGATCGAGACCCAGCGTGTCGGGCGACGCACAGTCGATGCCGTACAGCGCTGTGCGCGCCGCGGGCACGTACACCGGCACCCGGCACTCGCCGATGATGAGGCGGTGGCCGAGTCCGCCGCGCCCCTGTACCTGATACACGAGCGTATCCCAGCCGCCCACACTGCGCGGTAAGGCGGTGATGTGCCACACATGTTTCACGGAATCACCCGACGCAAGACGACCGTTGATGCCGACTGTGACGATGGGTGAGTCGTCCGCCGGAGTAAAGCGCGGCGGACCCACAAACAGCAGCACACACTGCTCCGCATCGGTTTCACCATCCTGATAGACGGTGCTTGTCACCGTGAACGGATTCGGCACATAGTCGTCGATGCTCTCGTTGAAGACGAGCCGTTCCGGATTTGCCGTGCAAGACATCCGAAAACTCGGCCGCCGCTCGTGCAGGACAAAGATGGGGAGTTCACAGATGACCGGCGCCTGTCCCTCCGCCACAAGCAGCACACGCACAGTGTCGTAGCCGTCACGCTCGCGTGTGTTCATGTGCAGGAAGAACGGGGGATTGTTCAACGAGTCGACGGCCACTGTGCTTCCACCGCGCACGTCTCCGTATTCACGAAGCGCGGGGGAGAGGATGTTGAACCGTGTGTCCTGCAGTACCATCGCGCGCACACTGCGTGCGGTCGTGGAGCCGCTGTTGTGTATCGTGAGGCCGATGGCGAAGGGATTCGGCGTGTAGTGATCGGTGTCGAAGTAGATGGTGTCGGGTCCCGTCAGCGCGCAGCCCAGCACAACGTCGGGAGGCCTGGGGGCAAGCGCCACCTGCACACCGCAGCGTGCGTCGGAGACGACAACATCCTTGTTGGAGTAGGAAATTCCATACGCTATATCGTGCCGCAGACCATCGGCCGCGGCCGCGGTGGCGCGGAACCTCCACTCCACGATGGCGCTGCCGTTCGGGAATATCAGAGGCACCATGCGCGGATTGCTGTTGTCGGGGAAGGACGGATCGAATTCTTGCAACGCCGCCAGCGTCGAATCGGCGAGGCGGATCGCCACCGAAAGATCGAGCACGGGAAGCGGACCCGCATTATGCAGCTCGGTGCTGATTGTCCACACGGCCGCAGTGTCGCGCACACCGTCAGGCAGCACGTGCACATCCGACGGCGTCGCGATGGTGTTACACCGGAGCAGTGTGGTGACGGCGGGAATCCGCACCATCCGTTCACATTCGACGGGGAAGTTGTCGCTGTCGATCGCCACGGCCGAGATCGCGAGGTTGCGCGGCGTTCTCTGCGCGTCCACAAACATGAGCCAGTCCACCACAATCGAATCGCCCGGTGCCAGCACACGATTCACCACACGCACACGCGGCGTGTTGGGATCGAGTCTGAGTCCGTCGGCCGTGGGGTAGCGCAGCGCGATGTTTTGGATGCTGATCATCTGCCTGCTGCTGTTCCATACACGGTAGGTGATCGGAAACGGATTCGGTGTGAGATCCGCTCCGGATGCGTCGACTGAAAGCGAATCGGGCAGCGTGATCTCGCAGAGCAGATCCGGCGCCTGCCCGGGTACACGCACACGGCACCACGTTTCGTTTGTATCGATGGGCACGCCGTTCTCCGCCACCGAGGTGACAACAAAACGGAAATCGAGGAAGCGGTCGCGTTTAGGAACCGCACCGTATTTCACGGGCCAGGACACGCTGGGAATCGGATTCCCCGTCTTCCACGGTGCGAGCGGCGAGGGGAAATGCCTGCGGAGCGAATCGGCCGGATCGGCGAGCGATACGTCGGCGGGCAGGTACAGCGTGGCGATGGTGTTGTACGCGGGCACGCGGCCGCGGTTGATACACGTCAGGCGCACATCGAAGGGATTCGGTGCATACGTTCCCGCCGAGGACTCGTAGTGCAGCGAATCGGGCACGGTGCAGAGCAGAGTCAGCTCGGGCAATTTCGACACCGGAGGTACGCAGATCTTCCCGCGTGTGGCGAACACCTTGAGACAGCCGCCGGTGAACAGCCAACTGCCGATGTTCACCTCGCAGCACGTCGTGTCTTTGCCATAGGGTTCATAGGGCCGGAAGACAAGTTCGGCGAGCAGGGCCGGGAGGTCGGTGGTGGTGATGCTGCGCTGCTCCGTGGTGCGCACGGTGACGAGTCCGGCACTCCGGTCGACGGTGTATTTGATCCCGGCAAGCGGCGATGTAACAGGGAAGCGGAACGCGCGAAATTCCATACACGCGGGATCGTACTGGAAGGTGATGGTGGATGGGAATAACAGATCGTCGGTGAGCGGACTGAGGAGTTGCAGCGGAATCGTGATGTCCTCTCCGTCGATGCCTTTTTCGGATCCGAGCCGCATGGTGATGGCGCGTGCCATGCTTGAATCGTAGGGCGCGATGTACGTGCGCGTTTTTGTGTCGCTTCCCGAGCAGAGCAGCGCGGTGAGATCCACCGAGCGCAGCGGTTCGCCCTTGCCCGTGCAGCGCGCCTTGTAGGTGATGATACAATCCTGTGCGCCGCTGATCGCGAAGATAAGCGACTCATAGACGTCGATCAGTTCTTCCGGTCTGCTGACATCGATGTAGGTTCCGCCCGTCTCGGTGGCGAGCCGTTTTAATCCTGACGTGGCATTCGCACCGAAACCGATGGTGTAGACGGGGATCTTGGCCGCCTTTGCGTACGCGATGGTCTGATCCAACGTGTGTGACGATCTGTTGTCCTGCCCATCGGTCAGGACTATCACCGCGCGACAGGGATTCGAGGCCTTGTTCATCACCTCGGTGATACCCATATACACCCCGTCCCACAACGCTGTGCCGCCACTGCTTTGTCCTGCATCGATGGCCGCGCGCAGGGCGGATTTGCTTGTCGTCATGCCTTGATGAAGCGTCACGCCGTTGGCGAACCAGATGACCGCGGCCTCGTCCTTCACGCCGTCCATAAGATCGACGAACACCTTCCCGGCTTCTTTCACGATTGCCACACCGCCGTTTCCCATGCTGCCGCTGCCGTCGAAGACCAGTGCCACGGAGACGGGGCAGGAGAGCAGAGAATCGGGGCACCAGAGTTCGAAGTCGCCGATCTTCTCCCCGTTTTCATACACCGTGAAGAGACTCTTGTCGGCCGTGGTGATTCGTTTCCCGTTGCAGCGCACCGAAAAGTGCAGCGCGATCGTCGGCCAGTTGCTGACGATCTTTTTGAAGTTCAGCGTCGGCTGCGCGGACGTTCCTGTGGGGAGGAGGAGACAGAGTCCCAGGAGGAGCGGGAGCACGGTGTGATACAGCGCATACACACGATTCATGGGAAGCTCCTTGTCCACGTGACGGATCCGAAGCAGTCGGTGATACAGGCACCAACCTAACGATATATTTTGTACACCGGGAGGAAAAACTTCGCCTTTGTCGAAGCCGATCACCGTCGGGCGCGCCGTTGGGCGGCCGGTGAGGAGCGGTGAGCGCGAGGCGAGGAGCGTCGCATGTGCCGATCAGAAACAGCGGTAACACACAATATTAAGGACAATTTCGCGTGGCCGAACCTGACCGGTGCAGCCAGGTTTGTGAGATATTTTATGTTCGACACCGCACACCATGACCACGACACGGAGCATCTGTAGTTTGAGACGAGTCATCACGAATCTGACAGAGTACTTCCCGTATGCAGCACGGCCGCATCCTGGAGTGTGCGCATCTATACCCTTCCGCGTGCGAGAACACGTCAGGAGCTGAACAGCGTACATTATCGTCCCGTCAGCAGACATTATGTTCACGTCACAACGCATCCTATCGTCTGCGAGACGATCTCTGGAACCGGTGAGACAACATCCCAGTCGCAGCGTCCTGACATCCACACCCCAGCGCGCGTACATGTACACCGGTGCGAGGTTACATCCACATCGCGGAAGCTGATATTATTCCCGCGCGAGGGAACATTGTGGACCGTGCGACCAGACATCATTTCCGCGCGCGTGTACATTGTGGACACAGCGCGATGACAATACACACGTGACATGTAACACGTGACACGTAGCAAGTAACACGTTCCACGTTTCTACGATCAACGTGGCTACTTTCCACGTGACTACTTTCAACAGAGCCCGGACCGCAGCGGAGGGCGACATGACGTGACACGTAACACGTAACCACGTTCCACGTTCCTACTTTCCACGTGGCTACTTTCAACGGAGCTCGAGCGAAGCGAAGGGCGACATGACGGAGCCCGGAGCGCAGCGGAGGGCGGTACATGCCAGCCCCGGGCGTAAGCCCGGGGGGACGACGCGTGCCAAGCGTCTTTAATAAGCCCGGAGCGAAGCGGAGGGCGGCACAAGAGGCTGCGAGTCAAATGCAGGCACAGAATCGTGTACCACTTGGATTCTCTCTAGAAATGGAACGAGTAATATTTACAGCCGTGCTGCTTCAAGAGAATATATATAGCGATTTTCTAGGAGAAGACTAATATATGTCAAACCTTCTCCATCATTCGAAATGACTTCATCGTTCTTGATTCGAAAGATTATCGTCTTAACGATTCTATAATTCATCTGTCGCCCTTCGCTTCGCTCGGACTCCGTTGAAAGTAGCAATGTGGAAAGTTGCCACGTGGATCGGTGAAACGTGGAACGTGGATACGTGTTACGTGTTACGTCCTGTCGCCCTCCGCCTCGCTCCGGGCTCCGTTTTGTCGCCCTTCGCTGCGCTCGGGCTTTGTTGAAAGTAGCAACGTTGAAAGTAGCCACGTTGATCCTAGGAACGTGGAACGTGGATACGTGTTACGTGTGACGTTCCGTCGCCCTTCGCTTCGCTCTGGCTCCTGGTGTCGCCCTTCGCTGCGCTCCGGGCTCCGTTGAAAGCAGCAACGTGGAAAGTGACCACGTGGATCGTAGAACGTTGAACGTGTCACGTATTATGTGGAACGTGTAACGACCATTGTACCGCCCTCCGCTGCGCTCCGGGCTCATCCTGTCGCCCTCCGCTGCGCTCGGGCTCCGTTGAAAGTAGCAACGTGGAAAGTAGCCACGTTGATCGTAGGAACGTGGAACGTGGATACGTGTTACGTGTTACGTTCTGTTCCTGTGTCGGACACCTAGTATACGAGGAACAGCGTGTTGCGACGGGTTGTGGCGGTGGTGAGCTGTACGTGATATACGCCGGGGGGATAGGTGCGGAGGGAGATGGTAGATGTGGTGTTCGAACCGGATTGCGCGGGATTTGTTGACTGCCGGTGCAGGATGCGGCCGTGGAGGTCCGAGATCACAAGCTCGGCGGGAGCCGCCGCGGAATACACGATGGACACCTGCTCACGGGCGGGATTGGGATAGACGACGAGATCCTGGAACGACTTCTCGGTGTCTTGTGGCTGCTCCACTCCCACCAATCGCGAATCATATACAATCAACTTTCCGTCCGCTGTCAACGCGAAAAGATGCTCCCCGGCTTTGCTCAACCAACGGACGGGATGCGGGTACTTCTGAACAGACAGATGAGTGAGTGTTTCTCGATCCAGCCTGCCTTCGGAATACATATTTGGCGATGTACAGCGTATCTCCCAGATACTGGTATCGCTCAACAGATACCCCATCCGC
>JACRFB010000042.1 GCA_016218045.1 Ignavibacteriota bacterium | reverse complement strand
GAAGTAGAATCGAAACAAAGCACGAACCTGAAAATGCGCCCTTAAGCACTCTATGAACCGATAGGAGGTTAGTATGAGTTGTGGAAATGGCTCCAGGCAGATCGACAGTTTCTATGGGATGCAGAATACTTCCCCGAAGTGCCCATTGGATTTGATCGCCTCGGCATCGCTGGGCGGTATCGCGGGATCGTTGGCGAGCAGTACGAACTACCGTGATGTGACGTGGACGGAGATCAACGGCGCCGTTCGCATCGATGCCAAGCCGGTTGTTACAGCGCTTGGGACGGACAATCTCGAGAAAGTCGCCGAGGCGGCACAGTGGAATTTCTCACATCTGACATGGGATAGCGCCTCTGCGGTGCCACTGCCGCTTCGACGCACTGTATTCCTGCGTGCAGGCACGGAATGGAAAAACACACTGTACTTCACGTTCCCAGCGACGATTACGGAGGCCCAACTGAGCTTCCTGAACAATGCAGCGACACGCGGCGATGCGCAGGGAACGATCCCGGTGATCCTCTTTTCCGGCAGTTGGGTGGGTGGAAGCATCGCGTTTGATGTCGTCCTGCTCCAACCGGGCAGCGTCCGCATGGGATTGTGGTTGAAGAACGGCTCGACGTACTACATGTTCGATATGGAGTGGATGATTGTGTCGTAGAATAATCGCATCTCGGCTGATGGGTGCATGCGCATGAAGGTCAAATGGCGGGACGCATGCACCCATCATCGATGTGATCGTTGTTGTCAAGGTGATTTCATATTCTTTGGAGCTGATGAAAATGGCAGATTTGAAGTGTTATCAAGATTACAGCAGCGAATGTGAATTCCATGACTATGTAGAAGTCCCTTCAGGGAAAGGTCGTACACAGGAGGATGGGGTCAATCTATTCTGCTATCTTACTCATTTGGATATTTGCGTAACAACAAAAGAAGACATCGATCGTTTGAAAAATATGGGGTTTAATAAATTCGTTCTTACGGCGAGTCTTGCCGACCAAAAATATATTAAAAAATTTGAGCTGGATAACGGTGATATCATACTTGAATTGAGTAAGGAACTGATATTGGGTGACGACCTTAAGGCGAAATTGTCTGAATGGATCAGAGGAGGTGTAGGATTTGCTGGTGGTGCGCCTGGAGCATTTTATGCAGTATGTTTCGGTGAACCGCATGAACTTGATGAAAATAGAGAAGAGTGCTACAGGGCATATATACGTGCAGTAACAATAATCCATGAAGTGGAATTGGGAGATGGAACTACACCGAAATTGAAGCAGAATATCGCATTAGGTGCATACGTGCTGCCTTTGGGTTTCGATAAAACATGGAAAAATGAATTTTATGGATTTGAATCTTTAGCAGATATATTAATGTACACTGGGTATGACGGGCCTTGGTATGCAACTGGTGGCATGGGCGACTCGGATCAACGTGTCGGCTGGGAGCACATGAAGGAGATTGCTAATGGACGATCAGCATATCCGTATATTATATTGAGCCGTTATTATAATGAGAAGATGCATGAGTATACAGACGTTGACTATCTTGATACACATTTAAAGACTGCCAAGAGCAAGTTTAATGGCGCTGCAGCATATCCGTCTGAGATTGTTAAAGAATTTGTTCATAAGCTTGGGGAGATATGCAACCTACATGATTACTACGGTAGCAAGGACATATGGAAAATCCCTTCTGATCTTGAGCCGGAATTGAAGAAACTGTTGCAAGGGAGTGCAGCTTTTGGGGCTATGATACGCTGCATTTGCGACCGACGAGGGAAGCTGGGACACGAGGTAGAGCATTTGACTAAAATAGATAAGGAAACTGGGGGCTGTACCGAGCGTGATCTTGAAGTTCTCAAAAACGCATATTGCGAGATGTATTGGCGTAGACTTGAAATGTTTTGTGCTGCTGCCGAGCGTCAAAAACTCCTGAAACAGCAAACAATGAAACAGACTAAGCAGATATATTATTGCGCAAAGAGTGATTGTCGGGAATGTCGTGGTACGAATCCAGTTGATCGTAGCGACTTGTGGCTGAACTCACCTCTACCTCGCTGCCCTAAGCCGATTGAAAAACTTGATTCGCGGTGAAATGATGTTATTGAAGAAATATATGGAAATGCATGGACTCAGAAGGAGTCAATATCATGAATACTCGTAGCGGGCTCCTCGTCCTCGCGCTTGTCTTCACAGCGGTTATGATGAGTTGCGATGATAACAACCTATACTTCGCAAATCAAGATCATACTACTGATAGCACTCGCTTCGACTCTCTTGAAAAGGCACTGAAGTATCCCGAACGTGCGATTACGCTTGATGTTGAAGGAGATACTGCAACAGCCTTGCCTGTTCAATTGAATTTGTTGCCTAATATGAAGTTATTATTATGGCGAAGGGGACATCTTACGTCAATTCCCTCATTTATTGGAGACCTACAATCTGTGCTAAGGATGGCCTTTCGGAATAATACCATAGACACCATAGCACCGGAGATCGGAAAGCTCAAGAATTTAATAGAATTGGGTGTTTCAAGTAATAACCTGAACTATTTGCCTGATGAAATCTGCAATATGGAGGGATTGGGTGTTCTCACCCTTAGTGATAATCATCTAACAGTTTTACCGGATAGCATTCATAAACTGAAAAGACTGTGGCTATTAGATGTCAATAACAATCCAATCAGCCGTCAGGAGATCGAGAGGATTCGGAAGGCATTACCGAATCTAAAGGAGTATTATCACGATTGATTTGGCAATTCAATACGCTTTATAAGGAGGGGTCGTAGTTGCACGCGGCATCTGCGCGATCGTAGTTGGTAGCATGCACACATTCACTGGTGAAATCCCAAATTGTTTCTCTGCGATAGAAGAATAATAGGGCTCTTCCGGGTTTCCTGTGGGATAGAAACACGCCCCGTGTAAAATGTGACACCCATTTCACACGGTCGGCGTCCGAATCGTAGCCGTCGACCCGTGCCGCTGGTACGTTGGTATTTGCGGTCAGCGGCGGATGAAGGGCTGCTGCACCACGCCGGTGATGGGCACGGACTCCTCGGCGGTGAGCGTGCTGATGCGCAGCGAACCGAGGATCTGTCCCGGGTACTGCGGCGTCACCTGTATCTCCAGCGGCCGCGTCTCGCCGGGCTTGAGCGTGAACGAGGTCGGCGTGAGGATTGTGCCCGACGACACGAGGGCGATGTTGCTCTTGCGTCCCGAAATCACCGTATCCTTGTACGAGGTGACGCTGAGCACCAGGTTGCGGACATCCAGATCCTTTTCTCCGGTGTTTTTCATGGTCACCCGCGCGTTGACGGGCGCGCCCACCTCGGCGCCCTGGAGCTGGAAGCTCCGCGGCTCGATGTCGTAATAGCTTTTCACTTCGGCCGAGAAACGCAGCGTCGTGTGCGCCTCCGTGGCGTCCTTCAGGTACACACTTACCGTCTTGCTCACGGTTCCGCGCGTGCCGTTGGGCGGCGTAAACGTGACGTCGATTTTGGCCTCGCCGCCGGGCTTCACCGACTTCTCGCTGATCACGGCCGCCGTGCACCCGCAGCTCGCGCGCACCTGATCGATTTCCACCACGCTCGTGCAGGTGTTTTTGAAGACGAAGGTGTGTTTCACCGGCACGCCGCCGTCCACCTTCCCGAAGTTGTAGTCACTCTCGACCGCCTTGAAACACTCCTGCGCGGACGGTTTCGCGGGAGTCTGGGCGTGCGCCATCGCACACACCGTGAATATCAGAGCGGCATATCGGATGTATCGGTTCATGGGATGTCCTTTCCTGTGTCTCGAAATATACACATGCCGTGTTTATCGTGTCACAAGCACACGCCGCTCGGCGCGGAGTCCGCCCGCGTCGAGGCGCAGAAAGTATGAGCCCGGCGGCAGCGCCCCTGCCTGCCAGCGGAATTCGAGCGTCCCGGCCGCATACTCGCCGGCAGCCAGCCGTGCCACTTCGCGCCCCGAGAGGTCGTGGACGGTGAGGTGCAGCGTCGCCGCGGCGGGCAGTGTACACGACACCCGCGCCTTGCCGTTCACGGGCTGCGGACTGATGCCGAGGACGAGACGATGCGCCACTGGCGCGTCGGCGGCGCCGGTGACGGTCAGTCCCATCGCGTCCTTGAAACAGGGGATAAGCTCGTCGGCGCGCACCTCGGTGCCGGTAAAAATGCCGAAGGCGTCGTAGCCGTGTTTGACATCCCAGTACAGCCACGGTATTTCCGTGTTCGCCATCAGCGTGGTCATAAACGTGATGTAGGCGCAGCGGCTGGCGGCATCCGCAAACCAGCTCACACCGAATTCCCCGAGGAAAACCGGCACGCCGTGTTGGTTGGACCACTGCTTCACGCGGCGCACGACCTCGCGAATCGGTTCCGCCTCCGGATCGGCCGCGCTGAACGTGGGACCGGTGGGCAGTCCGCTCCAACTGAAGCCCTGATGTGTAAAGGGAAACGGATCGTAATTGTGAAACGTGTAGATGATGTTCTCGGACGGATCGTCGTAGGGTTCCGATTCGGCAAGACTGCCGCCCGCATTCCACCAGTTGGCCCCGACGATGAGCGTGCGGTCCTGATCGACCACGCGTATGCTGTCGATGATCTGCTGCTGCACCTGATGCAGGTGTCCGTTCTCGATTTCGTAGGTGGGCTCGTTGCGCAGTTCGAAGAAATAGCGCTCGGGCGGGAGGTGTTTGTATTTTTTTGCCAGCGCCGTCCACATGCCGCAGAGCCGCGGGATGTCCGACAGGTAGGTCGCCTCGGTGAGTTCGTATCCGTGATGATTGTCGAGTATCACAACGAGGTTGTACTTCTCGGCCACCGGCACCACCACCGAATCGATCAGATCGAACGGCGTTTTGTCGACCACCTCGCCATAGGGCGGCTCGTCGCTGGTGATCCATTCGAAGATCACCGGCACACGGATCGTGCGGAAGCCCATGCGGGCAAGGGCCTCGAGATCCTCGCGCGTGTACTCGCGCGGATTCGGATACGCCGACCCCAGCCAGCCGGCCTCGAGCCAGTTCGCGAGATTAATCCCCTTCCGGCCCATCGATTCGAGCCGCGTGTGCGCCGTGGATTGGGCGTTGCAGATCCCGATCAGCATGAAAAACAATATTGTGAGGACACCGAGAGATCTTGTCATGCAGACTCCTTGTCTTTCTGAGCTTCCTTACTCCGTACAACGCGACCATAAAGATCGAGTGGGAGAACGCTCCATGTGTTCATACGTAACCACAACATACAAGATGTAAAGTCGCGGAGCGGTTTCAAACTACGCTCACTCCGCGATGTGCGCGATGGGTGTCATCCGTGACACGGAACCCCGCCGAAGAAAATCATTGTGCGGCAATTGGGAGTTATCTACCTTCTGTTATACAATATTGGTTTTGCGGAGCGTCGGCATGAGTACAGATTGTATTGTGATTGGATTGACGGGATCACTCACGAAGCATACGGCGATGAAACATCAGCTACGCTTTTCGGCTGGGAGGCACGACATGGGGCGTACACACCTTTGTGCGGCAGCCCTGTGCGCTGCGCTCCTCTGTATGGCAGCGACGTCCGCTGCAAGCCAGGTGCTCGGCGTCTCCGCGCGGATAGCCCACTTCAGTGGGAAGGTCACAACCTTGCTTCCGCAACTCTGCCCCGACGGACGAGGCGGTGCGCTTGTGGTGTGGAGCGACAGGCGCGACAGCGACCTGTGGCAGATGTACGCGCAACGGGTTGGATCCGCGGCGACACCATTGTGGCAGCCGCTCGGAGTGCGCCTCTCCCTGGCTGCGGCCGGATCGCAGAGCAATGCGTCGATTGTGACAGGATCAGACGCCACCCATTACGTCGTGTGGCAGGGATCGGCCTCCCTGTACCTGCAGCGGCTCGATTCGACAGGCACCGCCCTGTGGGCACAAGGTGGTATCCGTATACCACGCAGCACCCCTGAATCCGATTTTGAACCCGTGCTGCATCCACACCCCGATGGAGGAGTGGTACTTGCGTGGCGGGACAATTACAGCCCCGTCGTGCAGCGGGTTTCCGCCGACGGCCGACTGCTGTGGGGACCAAAGGGCATTCGCCTCAGTCCGCGCCGTGCGTTTGTCGAGACCGAGGAATTTGATGTGGTCGATGATGGATTCGGCGGTGTGTTTGCATGCTGGACCGAACCGTCCTCGCGTGCGGAGCCATCCCAGTCGTATGTGCAACACATCAGTCGATCCGGAACATTGTATTGGCGGGGAACCGGGGTGCAGCTCAGCGTTCGTCCCACGCTGCGTTTTCTGCTGCGCGCAGTGTCCGACGGCAACTTTGGCGTTTTTGTCTCCTGGATGGAGGAGAACAACGGCGTCATTCTCCAGCATGTCGACAACGCGGGGAGAATCACGTGTGGATCGAAAGGTCTGCGCCTCGCCGGTCATTCATTCGAGAGAAATATGTGTTCCGATGGTAATGGCGGCGTGCTGCTTTTTCTTCGGCGCAGTGATACGACCGGGACTCTTGTCGTACACAAGATCGGTCCGGATGGCACTCACCGCTGGAATACCGAGGGTGAAATTGTCACCCCTGCGGGCGGACTCCTCACCTCGCATGGAATCTGTGCCGATGGCATGGGTGGCGCACTATGTCTTTGGACTGCACTCGACAAGCGGACAATCTTTGCGCAGTGGCTGGACAGGCGCGGCGAACAGCGCTGCGGCGATTCGGGTCTGGTGGTAACGGCATCGGCCGGTCTCACAAAATGGCCGCGCATCATACTCTGTCGGACGGGTACCGCCATCCTGGCATGGACGGATCACAGTGACGATCCAAGCTACCCAACCCTCCACACGGCATCACTCTTCCTGCCCCGAGTCCCCACGGCCGCGGCAACCGCGCCCTCGTCGAAAGTGGATCCGACACAGGTGCATCTCGCACGGCAGTATGGCGATACCTTCCCGGAGAGAACCATATCCGCGGAGAGCATGCTGGAAGGCAATACCGTCTCAAGCAGCACGGAGATCTCAGAGCAATTTCAGCATGAGACCGCTGTAATCCCGTGTGGCCGAGTCATCAGCGACACTGCCGCACCATGGGGATCTGTGTTCACCGACAGCAAAACGGATGGAGCAGGCGGGGTGTATCTCGCCTGGAACGACAAACGCACTGCCGGTACCGACAATGTGTACATCCAAAAACTGACACCGCAGGGACGCCCCGTGTGGATGTCGAACGGAGTGCGGGTGTCTGGTCCCCGCACAGGCGATCAATTTCAACCAGTGCTGGCCAGCGGGTGCGGCATGGAACCGATTGTGTGCTGGGCGGCCTCGCGTGCAACCCTCGCCCAAAAATTCGATGAAAACGGTTCGCCTCTGTGGAGCGGAAGCGGCGTATCCGTCGCCAATCTCGGAATCGTCGCAGCGTGTGCCATCAGCGACGGCGCCGGAGGCGTCATCATTGCATGCGCCGATACACGCGCGCAGCGCCTCGATGCGCAGGGCGAACGCATGTGGGGAGACAGCGGCGTGTCTCTTTCCACGGTGAAGGGAGCGACAGGTATCGGCTATGCGATTGTGCCTGATGGATCAGGAGGTGCCATGATCTGTTGGAACGAAACGCAGGGCGCAGCGGGAGTATTCGCTCAGCGTGTCAGCGCGGACGGGATTCTGCAGTGGAATCCACGCGGCGTCCCTTGCGCGAGTCCCGGCTTGTTCGTGGAAGTAACAGCGGTATCGGATGCGGCAGGGGGAGTATACGTCACATTTCGTGACGAGGAAGGAAAGACCACGCTGCAGCGGCTCAACGCGATGGGAGAACGACTGTTGGGCGAGCAGGGCCAGGTGTTGTCGGATCCAGGTCTCATTGCGACCAGCTACTCGCACACGCGTACGTGCATCGACGGCGAGGGTGGCTGCATCACTGTTGTTGATAACCCCGCGGTGCTGCACAAAATCACGCGGACCGGCGACCGTCCGTGGGGAACGACCGGTACTCTCGTCTCCGTGTACAACAACAGCGGCAAGGATCACACGGTGTGCCCCGACGGAAGCGGGGGAGCGTTCATCACCTGGTCGCGTGGACTCACCGGCGGATTATACATTCAGTGGATTGACAAGTACGGGCGCCGGGTATTCGGCGACTCGGCCCGGGTCATCTGTCCCGGGCGGAACCAACCTGAAAGCGCAAATATCATTGCACACGTTCCCGGGCAAGCGATCGTGTCATGGGTCGATTATCAGGACACGAAGCCACGCGTCTGTATTTCATTGATCACCGATACAGGTGTCACCACCTTACCTCATGGTTCCCTTGCGACGCCACCTGATGATCTGGAACTTGCTGTTCCGTATCCCAATCCCTCTGACGGAAGTGTGACGCTCAAGTGCCGCATGGCATCACCACGGCATGTACGACTGTCACTGGTGACTCTGGATGGAAAGGAGCTTCAACTCATTTTCGACGGAATGGCTACTGGTGCCGATCTTCAAATTCATGCGGTCCTCACGGGTCTGCCGTCCGGGTTGTACTTCGTGCGTGCGCAGACTTCGGAGAGCAGCGTGGAACGCCCGTTACTCTTGCGCTGATCCGCGCCGGAACCGGTAATACGCGGCACAGACACCCTCCGACGACACCATGGGCGCGCCGAGCGGATGTTCGGGTGTGCAGTGTGTGGCGAAGGCGGAGCACTGCGCGGGCAGACGATTGCCGCGCAGAATGTCGCCCGCGATACACAGGGGCGATTCGGCGGCGGTCACCGTGTCGACAGAAAATCGCAGCGCCGCATCGAAGGACGCGAAGGCCTCGCGCAGCCGGTATCCGCTCCGCGGAATCGTGCCGATGCCGCGCCACGCGGCATTATACACGTCGCACATGTCGGCCAGCAGCGCGCGCGCGGCGGGATTCCCCTCCTCGCGCACCGACCGCGCATAGGCATTGTCGACACGCGCCTCGCGCGCCTCGAGCAATTCGACGGCGCGCAGCAGGCCGCGGAGAATGTCCACCGGCTCAAAACCCGTGACCACGATGGGCGCGCCGTGACGCGCCGCGAGGGGATGGTATTCGTTGAGGCCCATCACCGTACATACGTGACCCGCGGCGAGGAAGGCCTGCACGCGGTTGTCCGGAGAGGAAAGGATGGCGTCTATGGCCGGGGGCACCAGCACGTGTGACGACAGGATCGAAAAGTTCCGGATGCCACGCGCGGCGGCTGTCTTCACCGCCATCACGTTGGCAGGCGCGGTGGTCTCGAAGCCGACGGCAAAAAAAACGACCTCCCGATCCGGATTTTCCTCCGCAAGCCGCAACGCGTCCAGAGGTGAATAGACCATGCGCACGTCGCCTCCTTCCGCGCGGACGGCGAGTAGATCGGTCGTGGATCCGGGCACACGCAGCATGTCGCCGAAGGACGTAAAGATCACGCCGGGCAGCGCGGCGATGGCCATGGCGCGGTCGAGTGTCTCGAGCGGTGTCACACACACGGGGCAGCCCGGGCCGTGCACCAGCGTGATCTCGCGCGGCAGCAGATCCTCGAGGCCGTAGCGGGCGATCGCGTGGGTCTGACCACCACAGATTTCCATGATGGTCCACGGCTGTGTTGTCACGGACTTCAGGCGGCGTGCGAGCGCCTGCGCGGCGCCGGCGTCACGATACTCGTCCACATGTTTCACGACGGCGGACCCGCGCTCTCTTCCGGCATCTCGCCCATCTCGCGAAGCAGCTCGAGTGTGGCGCGGGCCTCTTCTTCGTCCACTATGCTCAGTGCAAATCCCACATGCACGATCACGTAATCCCCCACCCGCGCTTCGGGCAGCCACTCGAGGCACACATCCTTGCGGATGCCGGCAAAATCCACCGCCCCCATCACCGGCGCGGCGGCTGTGTCGATCGAAAGAATTTTTCCTGGTATCGCGAGGCACATGGTGGGGTCCGTTTTGTGCAAGTTAGGTGATGGAGGGTAGTTGGGTCAATGGAATGTGGAAAGTGGAAGGTAGCAAAGTGGAAAGTGGGCGGGGGCCGGGGAAAGTGGAAGGTGGGATCGCGTGGCGCGCAGCAGACTTCTCACGGTGTGGGTTGGTGAATGCCGCCCCTCCGGGGCTCATGGGATTGCGCAGCGCGGCGCGAATACACGAAGCAATGACGGTGTGAAAAACGCATTCCGCCCCTTCCCTCTTCCCTCTTCCCCCTTCCCCCTTCCCTCTTTCCCCTTCAACTTTCCACGTTGCTACCTTCCACACTCAACAGATCCATCACGTCAAATCGATTCTCACACGCGCAGCAGATCCAAGCACTGCCTGCCCCAGCGCGATGCAGCCGTCGTTCGGCGGAATGCGCTGATGCCAATAGGGCTGGAAGCCGGCGCCGCGCAGGCGGCTGATGGTCAGTTCGCTGAGGAGACGATTCTGAAAACACCCGCCGCTGAGCAGCACGCGCGGCAGAGCCACAGCACGCGCCACGGCAACGATCATATCGGCAAGTGTCGCGTGGAACGCGGCCGCAATGGCGGATCTATCCCTGTCCGTGTCGAGATCGGCGAGTATGCCGCGCAGCATCATTTCCCAGTCGAGTATCCAGCGCGGCCGTGCCGTGTCGCCATCACCGATAATCGGATCCTCTGCTCCTTTGTTTTCCCGCAGTTCGAACGGATACGGCGCGGCCTCGGTCTCCGCGGCGAGAAACTCGAGTTCCATGGCCGCCTGCCCTTCAAAGGCGCAGCGCTGCCGCAGATGCAGCAGCGAAGCGATGGCGTCGAAGAGGCGTCCGGCGCTGTGTGTCTGCGGGGTGTTCCGCTCCTGTAACAGCATCGAACGCAGCATCGCAGTTTCGTCCGGCGTAAAAACATCGCGCAAATGCGGCGCGGTGAAGGCGTCTTCGCCCGACATCGCGTAGAGCAGCCCCAGCGCGGCGCGGCGGGGTTCACGGGACGCGGCGTCACCTCCCGGCAGGGGGAAACCGCGCAACGTCGCGAGGCGGCTCCAGCCCGCGTCGTCCATTCGCAGGAACTCGCCGCCCCAGATCGTGTCGTCGATACCCAGGCCCGTCCCGTCCCACGCAACACCGAGCACCGGTCCCGCAAGTCCGTTCTCGGCTTTACACGCGGCCACATGCGCCGCGTGATGCTGTATGCGCGCGACGGGTAGATCCCCGGCGTCGGCCGCATGTGTGGAATGGTAGTCGGGATGCAGATCGCAGACGACCTGTTCCGGGTGCGCGCCGTACAGATCGAGCATGTCGTTCCGCACACGTGTAAAAGCCGTGTGTGCTTCCAGAGTGGAGAGATCGCCGATGTGCTGGCTCACGAACACGTTGCCGCCCATGGCGAGCGCAACCGTGTTTTTCTGATGCGCGCCGAGCGCCAGAACCTGCGCGGTCAGGCCGGACACCACAACAGGCAGCGGCGCATAGCCGCGCGCGCGCCGCAGCAGCATCTCGCGCCCGTCGATGATGCGCGCGATCGAATCGTCCACATGCCTGCGTATCGGCCTGTTGTGCACGAGGAACAGATCGGCTACACCGTGCAGGCGCGCGACGGCCTCGTCGTTGTCGATGCAGATCGGTTCGTCCGAAATATTCCCGCTTGTGGCGATCACTGGAGAATCCAACTCACGCAGCAGTATCGCGTGCAACGGCGACGAGGGCAGCATGGCGCCGAGCGTCGGATTGTTCGGCGCTATCGCATCGAGTGGGGAGTGGGGAGTAGGGAGTAGAGAGGCGGGGAACGCGATCGACGTCTCAGCGGTATCTTGCACGAATAGTTTCTTCCCTACACTCCTCGCTGTGTGAGGTATGTCTGTACGCGTCGCTACGAGAACAATCGGCGCTTCGGGGGCGGTAAGGAGCAGTTCCTCCTGCGTGGTGATATCACACCACTGCCGGACGGATTCGATGGAGGGGAACATCACCGCGAGTGGTTTCTCCTCGCGGTGTTTGCGGGCGCGCAGGCGCAGAACAGCCTCGGTGTTGCGCGCATCGGTCATGAGGTGGAATCCACCCACACCTTTCACCGCCACGATGCGGCCGTCGCGCAGGGCGTCCGCGGCGTGGAGCAGCGCCTCGCGCGCCGAAGCGAGCGGACGGCCCTCGGCGTCGTGCAGCGAGAGGACCGGTCCGCAGTCGGGACACGCGTTGGGCTGCGCATGGAAGCGCCTGTTTGCCGGATCGTGATACTCGGCCTCGCAGCGCGCACACATCGTGAATCCGCGCATCGACGTGGATGCGCGGTCGTAGGGCAGCGCGTCGATGATGGTGTAGCGCGGACCGCAGTTCGTGCAGTTGGTGAAGGGGTACAGGTGCCGCCGGTCCGCCGGATCGAACATTTCCGCGAGGCAGTCGGGACACGGGGCGATGTCGGGCAGGATCAGCGCCGTGGGTGCGCCCGACGTGTCACTGTCGCGGATGTCGAAGCCGGCGTAGCCCGCAGCGTCGAGCCAGGTGTTTTCGAAGCTCTGGATGAAAGCGCGCGGCGGCAGATCCGTGCGCAGACGCGTGAGGAAGGCGCGCAGCGGACCATCGCCGCCATCGGCTTCGATCACCACGCCCTGCGACGTGTTGCGCACCCAGCCGGCGAGGGCCAGCTCCGTCGCGAGCCGATAGACAAAGGGGCGGAAGCCGACGCCCTGCACCGCGCCGAAGATCACGATGCGGAGGCGCTGCATCAGGATCCGTCCTCCGCCAGCGTGATATCCACCACGCGCATGTCCGTTCCGGCCAACGTGTCGCAGCGTGTTTCCGCGCAGTACGGACAGACGACGAGTCCGTCGTTGCTGACAAATTCCTCCTCGCAGCCGTGGCAGCGCAGGCGGTACGGCACCAGTTCGATACGCAGCGCCGAGCCGCCGAGCGGCGTCTCTGAAATAAGAGACGCGTATCCGAAATCCAGCGCCTCCGGCGCTATGCCCGACTGCGCGCCTATCGCCAGCCGCACATCGCGCACCAGCGGCAGCTCGTGCTCCGGCACGTACTGGCGGATGATGTCGATGATGTTCTCGGCGATGGAGAGTTCATGCATAAGGAAATGTAGGGCCTGGCGCGGAGGAAGAAAAAATGTAATGACGAAGGAGCGTGGAGTGCCGGAGGGAATGGAGAACAGGAGAACAGCAACAGGGAGGCACGGAGAAGGGGAGGTTTTCTCCGGCTGTCCCGCTGTCCGGCTCTCCGACCCTGAGTCACTTCCAGAGAGTCAATTCCGGCGGAATGTCTCGAACGAAGTACGATGCATTCCGAATTGTGTTTTCGAAATCCGGTTCCGAGGGTTTGCACACTCTTTCCCAATCAGAGTGAAGCAGACCTAACAGATACCCGCAGACAACCGCCGGCGCACCCACAGTTTTCAGCCCGAGAAGGAACCTCTCGCCGGGATCGTCCGGCAGCGAATGCGCCTTTGCATCCTGCATGGCGAGCATGGCACTTGCGGCTAAACCGAATCCCAATCCAAGCAAAATACCATCACCAACGCCCGACCGTGCGTCGAGAAGGAGTGTGCGGATACTGTCACACGGTATGCGGATCGAAGTGGTCTCTTGCGCGCAGTGCAGAAACGCAGAGGGCTGTCATCGACAGCCCTCTGCGTGGAGACAGATCGTACGTGGGGACGGAGCGATGGCCGGTCCCCCGCTCACTTACTTCGGGAAGGCGACAGTGTCGGCAAGAGCTTTGTACAGATCCTTCATCTGGCTCAGCGTGATATCGAATTTACCGACCATGACGGATCCGAGCTGACCGAAGCGCACTTTATGCTGCACTTCATTCGGTTTTGACCGGGTAAACGCACCCACCGTCATGTTTTCCATAAGGAAGGTGTCGCCCTTTACACCGTGACAGATCGCACAATTGGCGCTGTAATACGTGTTTCCATTCGCAGCGTTTCCGTCTTTTCCCAGGTTGCTGTACGTCGCCTTCCCCGCGGGATACGTCCCTGTATACGTGGCGTCATACAACAGACTGACGTCCGTCGCGCCCGCCTTCATGAACTTGACCAGGTCCCAAATCTGGGCATCAGTGAGGATGCTGCTGAAATCCGGCATCTGATCACCGAGCGTCGCAAATGTGGCGGGATTATACGTTGACAGATCGGCCGTCGCTGCACGTCTGTTGGTCGTCCTTTTCATGGCGTCAAACAGTTCCTGTGCAGTTTTTGTCTTCGCGATTTGAAAAAGATTTACGCTCGAGACATTGGGTCGGTTGTTTTTCGGCGCTCTGTTGTTGTACGAACCTCCAGTCCCAAGCAGATCCCACGCGTGGCACTGTTTGCAGCGGAAGAAATCGCTGAAGGTCTTGAACGTGGCAAGGTTCGGATCTGATTGATTAAAACCACCCTCGGTGCTGAAAAAATTGTCATACAGTATTCCGCCTTTCGAGGCGCTGGCACTCAGGTACGCGGCGGGGTCGGTGGGGGCGGGAACACTTGTGTTATCCTCGCTGCAGCGTGAAAAAAGAAGTGTGAGAACGGCAAGCAGGGAGGCACGGACCATCGCTTTCATGGTTTCTCCAATAAGTGGAATAAAACGCCACCCCGCTGGGCGAAGCTATCAGTGAGTGCGCGTTCATGGAGAAACAGACGGGCCACACGCATGAGAGTTGCTGCAAAAATCGAGCACGGGAATGTACCATTATTATGTATGGGATTCACCATGTCTCATTTGTTGAGACGTATACTTGTGCGCATTCAAGGAGGATCATCATCGGACGCCACACATACGAGATCGCTTCCTCCATCACAACACGGTGATGCTGAATAATGAGCGGCCGTCTGATCTGTTGTCCCCGCTGTCACGTATCGTACCACCAAATGCGAACTCAGCGAGACACAGTTTCGTTGCGCTTCGACTCCGCTCAGCGAGACACAGTGTCGTCGCGCTTCGACTCCGCTCAGCGAGACACAGTGTCGTCGCGCTTCGACTCCGCTCAGCGAGACACTCTCCCGCTGTCCCGCTGTCCCGTCGTGCCTCGACAAGCTCGGCATCACACAACTCCCTACTCCCTACTCCCAACTCCCGACTCATCTTCGTATTTTACGCAATTCCAGCGGCCGCGGGCCGCGTACGCTCACACAGGACAGCATCATGCGTTATCCATTCGCCGAGATAGAATCCCGCTGGCAACAGTATTGGGATGAACACAACACCTTCGTTGTCACAGAGGATTATTCGAAACCGAAGTACTACGTGCTCGACATGTTCCCGTATCCATCAGGGGCGGGCCTGCATGTGGGTCATCCCGAAGGGTACACGGCGACGGACATCATCGCGCGCTACAAACGCATGCGCGGCTTCAACGTGCTGCATCCGATGGGTTGGGACGCCTTCGGCCTTCCGGCCGAACAGTATGCGATCAAGGAAGGGATACATCCCGCCATCACCACGCAGAAGAACATCGAGAACTTCCGCCGGCAGCTCAAGATGATCGGCTTCTCGTACGACTGGAGCCGCGAGGTCAACACCACCGATCCGAAGTACTACAAGTGGTCGCAGTGGATTTTCTCGCAGCTCTACAAAAAAGGACTCGCCTACATCGCCGAAGTACCCGTGAACTGGTGCCCGGAACTCGGCACCGTGCTCGCGAACGAGGAAGTGCCGGAACAGGTGGAGAAGGGCTTCACCGTCGTGCGCAAACCCATGCGGCAATGGATGCTGCGCATCACCGCCTACGCCGAACGCCTGCTGCGTGATCTCGACGACCTCGACTGGCCCGAGTCGCTCAAGGAAATGCAGCGCAACTGGATCGGCCGCAGCGAGGGCGCGGAGGTGGACTTCCGCATCGCCGACAGCGAGGGTGTGATCCGCGTCTTCACCACACGCCCCGACACGCTCTGGGGCGCCACCTACATGGTGCTTGCGCCCGAGCATCCGCTGGTCGCGTCCATCGTCACCGCGGATCAACGCCCGGCTGTGGATGCGTACATCGCCGAGGCCGCGCGCAAGAGTGATCTCGAACGTACGGAACTGACGAAGGACAAGACCGGCGTGTTCACCGGCGCCTATGCCGTGAATCCGATGAACGGCGCGCGCATCCCGGTGTGGGTGGCCGATTACGTGCTCATCAGCTACGGCACCGGCGCCATCATGTCGGTGCCCGCGCACGATACACGCGACTGGGACTTCGCGAAAAAATACGATCTGCCCATCGTCGAAGTCGTGTCCGGCGGCAATGTGCAGGACGCCGCCTACACAGATACGGAACACGGTGTCGCGGTGAACTCGGACTTTATCAACGGACTCGGCTATCGCGACGCGTTCGAGAAAGTGACGGCCTGGCTCGAATCGCAGGGGCTCGGTACACGCACGGTGAACTACAAACTGCGCGACTGGCTCTTCTCGCGGCAGCGCTACTGGGGCGAGCCGTTCCCGGTGCTGCACCTCGCGGACGGCACACACAAACTCGTGCCCGAGGCGCTGCTGCCTGTCACCCTGCCCGAAGTCGAAACCTACAAACCCAGCGGCACGGGCGAATCACCACTCGCGCTCATCGAACACTGGGTGCACACGACGGATCCCGAGACGGGCGCGCCCGCGACACGCGAGACCAACACGATGCCGCAGTGGGCGGGCTCGTGCTGGTATTACCTGCGCTTTATGGATCCGCACAACGACGGGATCTTTGTCGATCCGGAAAAGGAAAAGTACTGGGGACCGGTGGACCTCTACGTCGGCGGCACCGAACATGCGGTGCTGCATCTGCTCTACGCGCGCTTCTGGCACAAGGTGCTCTATGACCTCGGGCACGTACACACGGTGGAACCGTTCATGCGCCTCGTCAATCAGGGCATGATACTCGGGGAAGACGGGCGCAAGATGTCGAAGTCGTTCGGCAACGTGATCAATCCCGACGATGTGATCCGCGATTATGGCGCCGACACGCTGCGGCTCTTCGAAATGTTTATGGGTCCGCTCGAACAGGTCAAACCCTGGAACACCAAGGGTGTGGAGGGTGTGCACCGCTTCCTGAACCGCGTATGGCGCTTGTACGTGGCCGACGATGCCGAAGCCACGGTGGCGCGTCTCGACGCGAGCATCGTCGATGCCGAGGCGGATGTCGAGACGTTGAAGCTGCTGCACAAGTCCATCAAAAAAGTGGGTGAGGACATCGAGGGACTGCGCTTCAACACGGCGATTTCGCAGATGATGATTTTTGTGAACGACATGACGAAACGTGATGTGCGTCCGCGCTCAGTGATGGAAACGTTCACATTGCTGCTTGCGCCCTTTGCGCCGCATCTGGCCGAGGAACTCTGGCACCTGCTCGGCAAGACCGGCTCGACCGCCGACGTGTCCTGGCCCGTGTACGATCCGGCTCTCACCGTCGACGACGAAGTGGAGGTGATTCTGCAGGTGAACGGCAAACTTCGCGACAAGATCCTCGTCCCCAAGGGCGGCTCGGCCGCCGACCTCGAAGCCCTCGCCCGCGCCAGCGACCGCGTCGCCGCGCACCTCGAAGGCAAGACCATCGTGAAGGTGATTGCGGTGCCGGATCGGTTGGTGAATATCGTCGTGAAGGGGTAAAGGCGTGAAGGCGTGAGATGTAACACGTTACACGTTGACACGTGACACGTTAGCACGTTCCACCTTGCTACTTTCCACGGTGCCACGTAACACGTCGCACGTTCAACGTTCTACGATCCACGTGGCTACTTTCCACGTGGCTACTTTCCACGTGGCTACTTTCCACGTTGCTACGTTCAACGGAGCCCGGAGCGCAGCGGAGGGCGACACGATAGAGCCCGGAGCGCAGCGGAGGGCGACACACGGCACACATCCGTGTTGCAGCGGTACACTTGAGTAGTATGCTTCAAAAACCGGTAGTTCCGCTCGTACATGACGAGCTCCCCTCCCGTCTCATCCCCCGCTATCGTAAGTTTGCGCCGTACACACTTCCTCCGCGCATACGCAGGCACACCACCACCGCGCTTCCTTCCTATCAGCCCAACGCACATGCCTCCTTCATCACCTCTCCCGCGCCGCAGCGCATCGTGCAAACGCCGCGTGAGTGTTCTGTTCCTCGCACTCGTCACAAGCGGTGTGATGCTGACACAGATGGTGTTTGCCGCTCCGCCGCGCCTTGGCTTCGCAGCCAATGAAAACGAGGCGCTGACACCATGTGGTCGCGCTTCGACTCCGCTCAGCGAGACACTGTGTCGTGGGTACGCTCTTCCGTCGCGCCTCGACAAGCTCGGCGTGACACAGGGCCGCTCTCTCGCTGTCCCGCTGTCCCGCTCTCTCGCTGTCCCGCTCTCCCGCTCTCTCGCTGTCCCGCTCTCCCGCTCTCTCGCTGTCCCGCTCTCCTTCTCCGGCTGCAACACGCGTATCACCGGCGAAGTGATCGACTACGCGGGACGCTTCCCGGGAGCAACGGACGCGCTGCTGGTGCGCGCGATCGATTCGTCGAAGTACATCGAATGGGAGACAGAGGAAGTGCCCGCCGGGTGGACGGGCGACACCGCGCGCTTCGTAATGCTCGCGGGTTTCGACACGAAGCCGGGGGGACGGCTGTTTCGTCTGTCGGTGAACGGCGCTGAAGTGTTTCACTTCCGCAATCCGCGCGATTCGTCGTGGACGGGCTTCGACACCACTGCGGCCAACGGCATGCGCCTCGTTTTTCACACACTGCTCATCGATGTCCATGGCGACGCCTTCGGTCTGCTGACACTGTCGATGCCGCGGGCGCTGCTGCGCGCGGGTGCGCAGAACATCGCCGTGCGCGGCGAACACGCGAACGACCGGCGCTGGTTCATGGTGTTCCAGATGCCGCTGGCAGAAGGCCTGCGCGTGCGGACGGACGAGTGCCTGCTTCGCTCGACCGACGGCAGCGAGTCGCAACGCCTGCGCGCGGGCATCTGGCATTTCGGCGCGCCGCAACCCGTCGTGCTCTCCGCGCTCGATTCGAACAGTGTGCTCCTCGCGGAACATCGTTTTGTGCTGCGTCCGGGTCACACCGAGATTCCTCTCCCCGTGCCGCCGGTCGATGCGCCGAGGAAGATGGTCGTGCGTGTTGGGGCGGACGCGGGGACGCGTGTACGGGCGGACGGCCGTCCGCCCCAACGCACATCAGTCGGTCGTCTGCCCGTACACGCATCGGACGGCCGTCCGCCCCATCGCACATCGGACGGCCGCCCGCCCCTCCACGAGGTCGTTCATGTTATTCAACCCGTGCGGCGCTACACGGTGTACCTGCTGCCGCATTCACACGTCGACATCGGCTACACGGATCAGCAGCATCGTGTCGAGGACATTCACTGGAACAACATCGAGGCGGCGATCGATCTCGCGGAGCGTACGCAGAACTACCCCGAGGGCAGCCGCTTCGTGTGGAATCTCGAGACGGCCTGGGCATTGTGGGGATACGGGCATCCGCAAGACCGACTGCGCAGATCCACGCCACGGATCCCAGACCCGCGTCTGAAGGACGCGCTCAAAAAAGGCTGGCTGCATCTCGACGCCACGTATACAAACACCAACACCAGTACGAACAATGCCGAAGAGCTGATTGATCTGTTTCGCCCCGCGCGCGCGATGTCCTCGCAGTACAACATCCCCGTCACCTCGATGATGCAGGTCGACATTCCCGGCGCCGCGTGGGGTGTGGTGACCGCGGCCGCGCGCTCGGGCATACGGTACTTCGTCAGCGCTCCGAACAATTCCGACCGCATCGGCCTCGTGCGCGAGGCCTGGGAGGACAAACCCTTCTACTGGATTTCACAGAGCGGACGCGACACCCTGCTGTACTGGCAGATACAACCGTACTCGCTCGCCTACGGCCTCAAGGGCCAGCGCATCCGCAACCGGCTCTGGCACGATTCCGTGCGCGCCATCGCGGGTGAGGATCCGGAAAAAGGATTTCTGGATCCGTATCTCTTCGATCATCTCGCCACACTCTCCGCGAAGCGGTATCCCTACGATATGATCGCGCTCTCGTGGGCCTTGAGCGACAACGCCGCCATCGATCCCGACCTGCCCGACGCCGTGCGCGCCTGGAACGAACGCTATGCTTCACCACGCATCCTGATCTCGTCCACCGCAACCGCCTGCGCGGTGCTCGAGGCGCGCTATGGCGCGGTGCTTCCGCATTACAGCGGCGACATGACCGAGTACTGGACCGACGGCATCGGCAGCGGCGCGCGGGAGACGGCGCTGAAACGCGGAGCGGTGGAAACGCTGCTGCAAACCGAAACTCTTCGGACCATGACGGGCTTTGAACCCGCGGCATCCTCGGATGAGGCGTGGCGCTTTGTGGCGCTGTTTTCGGAACACACCTGGGGTGCATGGAACAGCACTTCGGAGCCGGACAACGAAGCCGTGCGGCAGCAGTGGCACACCAAGCGCGGATTCGCAGAAACAGCGGATTCACTTGCCCGCTCTTTTCGCGACTCAACTCTTTCCCTCGCTCGCGCAAGAATAATAACCGGGCCCCAACGTCATCCATACACGAACACGCGAATTGCCGACGTGTACAACACGCTCGACCAGACCCGCAAAGGATTGATTATCCTGCCGCCCGGTTATTCGCGCAAGACAGGCACCGTGATGGACAGCGTCCACGCGATCGGACACCAGGTGCTTGCCGACAGCAGTCTTGCTCTGTATTCCAAGGGGATTCCCGCCTTCGGCGTCGAGCGTTTCCGCTTCGAATCTTACGTGCTGCGGGGTGAAGTCGCGTATCCAAAGCATGTGGCACGCGCGGAGAAATACGAACTGTCGAACGGCATCCTCCGTATCCGCCTCGACAGTGTTACAGGCAACATTGCTTCGATCATCGATCTGCGTACAAAGCGGGAGTACGTCGACTCCGGTTCCGCGGCAGGCATGAACGCCTACTTCTATCTCCCCGGCGATTCACTCGCGCGGCTGCTGGGATCCGGATCAGCGACGATCACGGTGAAGGAAAAAGGACCACTGAGAGCCGCGCTCCTCGTGAGATCACCTGCACCCGGCTGCCACTGGCTGGAGCGCGAAATCCGCCTCGCGGCCGAGGCCGATTTTCTGGAAATCGAAAATCGCCTCGACAAGATCGCCATACGCGAGAAGGAAGGGGTGCACTTCGGCTTCGGCTTCAGGATACCCGGCGGCACGATGCGCATCGACGCCCCCTGGGCGACCATCATCCCGGAGAAGGATCAGCTCCCCGGCTCCTGCAAGAATTGGTTGACGGTGCAGCGGCATGTGGACATCTCGAACGATACGATGGGTGTGACCTGGGCCACACTCGACGCGCCGCTGATGGAAGTGGGCGGCATCACAGCGCGTCTGCTCGGAGCGCAGTGGCAATCGCCCGAGTGGATACGCACTCTTCCGCCTTCACAGACACTCTACTCCTGGGCGCTGAACAATCACTGGCACACGAATTTCCGCGCAGATCAGGAGGGCGAGCTCCGCTTCCGCTACGCGATCCGTCCGCACGGAGGCTACGATGCCGCGGCCGCCATGCGTTTCGGCATCGAGCAGGCGCAGCCGTTCATTTCCACTCCTCTCCTGATTGCCCGTCCCGCGCGGGAAAATCGAGAACCGACTCCGGTACAGTTGCGAGTACATATCGACAATCCGAGTGTCGTGCTGCTGCGGATGGGCAGTCTCGACCAGTATCCTGATGCGGGTCCAAATCCTTCTGATGCCGCATCGAATGCCGCTTCAGCTTTCTTGCGCCTCTTCAATCCGACGGAAACGACGCAGAAGTATGTGTTGCAAGTCCGACAGCCACATCAGAAGACGGCCGACGAGGAGAGAACGACGCTTCGCACTGGCGTGCTCGGACCCTATGAGCATGTGACCTTATTGTTGGAGTGAAAGCGAAATCTCCACACCGAATCCACGGAAAAGCCCGCCGACCGGAGATTTCACCCCCATCATACCATCCCGCGGATCGGCGGAATTGGTGCCCTGTATGTGCCTCAGCCTATAATATGGACGGCGAATTGACTCCATGTTATAGGCTGCGTATAATATGGACGAATAATTGATCCTTATTGCAGGCAGCCAATACTATGGAATCAAAGACGAACAGCGCGGGACGTGCAGGTCGCTACGTACAACAGCCGACCGGGTACAGCGCATTTGTGCCCGAACCGCTGCTGCCGGATCCTCCCGTTTCCCTCAGCGGAAAACTGCAGGGGCTGTTGTCGGAGGCGGATCGTGCGCTCGGCCGTTTGGATGGCTCGGTGCTCACACTGCCAAATCCGGACCTGTTTGTCTTTATGTATGTTCGGAAGGAGGCCGTCCTCTCCAGCCAGATAGAGGGGACCCAAAGTTCTCTGCAGGATCTTCTTGCAGCGGAGGCGAGGCTGTACGATCAGACCGTACCGAAAGATGTCGACGAGGTTATCAATTATGTCGCTTCGATGAATCATGGCTTGGCGCGGCTCGTTGAACTGCCCGTGTCTGTGCGGCTCATCCGCGAGATTCATGCACGGCTGCTGCTGGGCGTGCGCGGCGGGAGATTACAGCCGGGAGACCTGCGCTCGAGTCAGAACTGGATCGGTCCCGCGGGCAGCACGCTCAACACGGCAACGTTTGTACCACCACCCGCTCACATGGTGCCGGAGCTGCTTGGACAGTTGGAGCGATTCCTTCACAAGGATGATGGATCTCCACCGCTGCTAAAAATTGGACTTGCGCACGTGCAGTTCGAGACGATACACCCCTTCCTGGATGGAAACGGCCGTGTCGGCCGTCTGCTCATCACGTTTCTGCTCACCGAGCGCGGGGTGCTGCAAAAGCCGGTCTTGTATCTATCGCACTACTTCCGGCAGCACCGTGCGGCATATTACGATCACCTGCAGGCTGTGCGTGATCGAGGCGATTGGGAAGGGTGGCTCGCCTTCTTTCTCCGCGGTGTGATTGATGTAGCCACCGAAGCAACGGAGACTGCGAGGCGTATTCTCCAGTTACGTGAGGTCCATCGCAACGACATCACAATCGGGCTTGGCCGCGCGGCCGCAAACGGGCACAGGGTGCTCGAATCGTTATTCGACCGGCCCATCGTTTCCGTCAATGAAGTGCAGGCGCTGACGGGTACGACATACTCTGCGGCCAACAGTCTCGTATCAAAACTCGAGACGCTGGGAATCCTCTCCGAAATGACGGGTCACTCAAGGAACAGGCGTTTCCGTTACGCTCCCTACATCGCACTGTTCAGCGATCCGCTCACAGCCGCTATGGTGTGACGCGTCGAGTGAGCCGGGTGGACGAAGCGGAGTTTTTCCGTAGTTTGTGATTCCACGAACATCGATGAACGGCGCAGCGCGCCGACAGCCCCGGGGGGCAGGTCATGGACAAGACTCTGATTCACCGTTTCCGCATGCTCTGGAAGGGTTTCTTCCCGAATGAGGAATTGCCCATCGTGTTTTTCCACTGCGACGAGACCTGCGATGCGCAGCCGATCAAGGCGATCGAAGGCCAGCACTGCGTGCTCGATCACATCGCGCGCGTCCGCGCCGGACAGGCGCTGTACTTTGTCGACGACACGGCCTCGTGCAACGGCGCGCGCCTGTACTTCGGCTTCGGCGCCAACCTGCGCCCCTTCCACGACACCTTCCCCTCCTGCGGCATGCCGGGAAAAATCAGCGGCGAACGTGTGGTGGTGTCGGGATCGGAGACGGCCGCTCTGAATGCCGCCTACCCGGGTTTGCCGCAGCGGCGGCGCTACCTGATCTGCAAACCCTGGTCGGCGCTCCGCGAAACCGATATTCCGGAGGTGGTTGTCTTTTTCCCGCAGCCCGACGCATTGTCCGGTCTCATGACCCTGGTGCACGGACCCGGCGCCGCGCCGGACACGGTTGCCTCGCTCTACTGTTCCGGCTGCTCGTCGCTTGTGTATCATCCGGGACGCGCGGTGCCTGAGCACGGACCACAGGCCTTCATCGGCATGCTCGACATGAAGGCGCGTCATTACATCGAGGCCGGAGCCGTCTCCTTCGCCCTGCCCTGGCACGCCTTCATCACCATGGCCGAACGCATGGAAGATAACGTCCTTGTCTCCGACGTCTGGAAATCCGTCCGCACACGCATGGACCGCAACAGCAGATTACATTCAGGCGATTGATCCTGCTGTCACCGTGCTCTTCATCGCGCGTGTCAGGCTGAGTGGAGTCGAAGCCGACACGCGTAAAATTCTCGCAGTGTCATCGCGCCTCGACAAGCTCGGCGTGACACTACACCGCTGTCCCGCTCTCCCGCTGTCCCGCTCTCCCGCTCTCCCGCTGTCCCGCTGTCCCGCTCTCCCGCTGTCCCCACTCCCTACTCCCAACTCCCTACTCCCTACTCCCTACTCCCAGCTCCCTACTCCACTACACTCCTCGCATATCCGCGGGCCAGATGATTTTGTGTAATTGTAATCCGAGGCGCACGGGGAGGTGATCGGCGAGTATCCACTCGGCGAGCGTACGCGGATCGAGTGTGTTGAAGACGGGCGCGAGGAGCAGGTGTTTTGTGATGGCATCGAGGCGCCGCGCACGGATGAGGTCGCGCGCCCATTCATAGTCCGCACGGTCGGCGAGCACAAACTTGAGTTCGTCCGAAGGTTTGATGTAGTCGAGATTCCGCAGGCGGTTTTTCTTTTCCATGCCCGAGCCGGGCGCCTTGAGATCCATGATAATGACCACGCGGCTGTCGACCTGTGCGATGTCGACATGTCCGCCCGTTTCCACGGCCACGGTGTAGCCCTCGTCGCAGAGGGCCGCGAGCAGCGGCAGACAGGCCTCCTGCTCGAGCGGTTCGCCTCCGGTCACTTCCACGAAGGAACAGCCGTACGAGGAGACACGCGCGAGCACCTCCTCGATGGACACGAGTTCGCTCCCGCTGCCGCCATGTTCGAGCGCGTACGGGGTGTCGCACCACGAGCAGCGCAGTCCGCAGCCATGCAGGCGCACAAACAGGCAGGGCAGCCCTGCGCGGCTGCCCTCACCCTGGATGCTGAAAAATATTTCGTTGAGCGCGAGTCTGCTCATCGACGCGCGCGGCGGTTTACGCGGAGCGGCGCGCGGCCGAGGCGATACCGGCAGCCGACACGATTTTCACCGCGTCCCACACCTGCAGATGCAGGAAGCCGGCGGTAAAGGCGGCGTTCCAGTCGTGCATATACATCAGATTCAGATACGACACACCGATCGCGAAGACGAGCGCCATGGCGGCTGTCATCGACACGAGGGCAGCGGCAAAACGCGGCAGCGCGCGGAGTTTCTCAAAAAGGAAACCGGTCGCAAAGGCGGCGAGCGGGAAGGCGAGCAGGTAGCCGCCTGTCGGTCCGAGCAGATGGACGAAGGTGCCGCTGAAGCCCGCAAACACCGGCAGGCCCGCCGCGCCCATCGCGAGGTAGGCGAGCTGGGCGGCCGCACCGCGCCGCGCGCCGAGCACTGCGCCCGAGAGCAGCACAAACACGGTCTGCAGCGTAAAGGGAACGGGAACAGTCGGAATGGCAATCTGTGCGCCGACAGCCGTCAGCAGCGCAAAGCCGCCGATAGCCGCGGTGTGTGAAAACGTGCGCGTGCGCACGATACTCAATGTTCCGGAATGTGTCGAGAAGAACTGCATGATTGATCCGTTGTTGGTCGGAAAACTCTGTTCGTAAAACTACGGAAAATCACCGCAGGGAGCAACGTCAACACGACACCGTGTCTCGCTGAGCGGAGTCGAAGCGCGACGACTCGGTGTCTCGCTGAGCGGAGTCGAAGCGCGACGACTCGGTGTCTCGCTGAGCGGAGTCGAAGCGCGACGACTCGGTGTCTCGCTGAGCGGAGTCGAAGCGCGACGACTCCGTGTCTCGCTGAGCGGAGTCGAAGCGCGACGACTCGGTGTCTCGCAGGATCCGCCTTGGGCGGAAAGCGCGACTGATGCGCGTGTCGGCTTCGACTACGTTCATCCTGACACACACAGCGGAACGCGAAGTAACCGTGAAACGGGATCGGGCCTGCAAGCCCTGAGACATCTGTACAAAACCCCTCACCCTCGCCACATGGGAACAAAGTATTTACGCCGCGCGTACAAAGCCCGGGTACATCATTGCCATTAAAGGGGCACATCATGAAACAGTACTACGTCTACATCCTTGAATGTGCAGATGGTTCATACTACACCGGTGTCACGAATGATATAACTCGTCGACTTATAGAGCATCAGGACGCTGTGGACCCTACGTCATATACCGCGCAACGCAGACCGGTGCGTCTCGTGTTCTTGCAGGACTACCTCTTGATCGAACAAGCTATTCGTGCAGAGAAACAAATCAAGGGTTGGAGCCGGGCGAAGAAGTCAGCCCTCATTGCAAGAGACATGGAATCGGTACGGCAGCTTTCGGAATGCAGAAATGGATCTGCAAGCAAACGAAGGTAGAAATGCCGCCGCGCTTCGACTCCGCTCAGCGAGACACCATGTCGTTGTTCCGCTCCCGCTCTCCGTGCTTGTATGCACACGCTGCGGTATATTCGTGGGAGAAAGTATCCGTTGACAGAGGTGGAGTGATGATCGAAGTATTTCCGAACAAGTATCCGAACCGCGAGTATGAGATCCGGCACGTGAATCCCGAGTACACGTCGGTGTGTCCGATGACGGGGTTGCCGGATTTTGCGACCATCGAAGTATGGTATGTGCCCGACGAATTGTGCATCGAATTGAAATCGCTCAAGTACTACTACCTCGAATTCCGCAACAAGGGCATCTTCTTCGAAACCGCCGTGAATCAGATCCTCGACGATCTTGTGAACGTGTGCAAACCCCGCCGCATGAAGGTCACAGGCACCTTCAACACGCGCGGGGGAATCTATTCGGTGATCACTGCGGAGTATGACGGAGTAAAGGCGTAAAGGCGTGAAGAGGTAAATGCGTGAAGAGGTAAAGGTGTAATGGAACAATCTTTTACTTGGCCACTTTGCTACTTGTCTACTTTCCCACAATAACGTGTCACATGGATACGTGCTACGTGTAACGTAAAGACCACGATGCCCAACGAATCAATCGCGACGGAAATCTTTTACTTTGCCACTTTGCTACTTACCCACTTTCCTACCTACAACGTGTCACATGGATACGTGCTACGTGTAACGTAAAGACAACGATGCCCAACGAATCAATCGCGATTGTGCTCGCCAGCGGCGGAATGGACTCGTGTGTCACCGCCGCGATTGCGGCGGAGACGTACACGCTGGCATTTCTGCACGTCAATTACGGACAGCGCACACAGACACGCGAGCTCGAGGCCTTCCAGGCGATAGCGGATCACTACGGCGTGCCCGACTCGCGACGTATGATCGTGTCGATCGAACATCTGGCACGTATCGGCGGCTCGAGCCTGACCGACACCACCCTGCATGTGAACGACGCGTCGGAATCGACAGACGGGATTCCGAACACATATGTGCCTTTCCGCAACGCAAACATGCTCGCCATCGCGGTGAGCTGGGCCGAGGTGATCGGCGCGGAAGCGCTGTTCATCGGCGCGGTGGAGGAGGATTCGAGCGGCTATCCCGACTGCCGCCGCGTGTTCTACGACGCCTGGCAGCGTGTGATCGAAACGGGCACAAAAAACGAGCGCCCCATGATCATACACACGCCGCTCATCGATCTCTCCAAAGCCGACATCGTGCGTCGCGGACTCGAACTCGGCGCGCCGCTGCACCTCACATGGAGTTGTTACAAAAACGAAGACCACGCCTGCGGCGTCTGCGAATCCTGCGCCCTGCGCCTGCGCGGCTTTGCGCAAGCCGGCTATTCGGATCCAATTCCATATGTCGGTGGAACAACGTTGTAACGTTTTATGTAGCAAGGTAGCAAAGTAGCAAAGTAACAGATACTCGATGTCCGGCATCCCGCATTCCACTTTCTACTTTCCACTTTCCACTTTGCTACTTTCCACTTTCCACTTTCCACTTTGCTACTTTCACCCTCCGAAGATCCAACCAAACACCCACCATCACACGCGTGAGGAGGACCCCACCATGAGCCACCAGCCACCTGAGAATGGAATTCCGCGGAGAGATTTTCTCCGACTGGTTGCGGGCGGAGCGGCCACCGCGGCGGTGCTGCCGTCGCTTGTGAGCGCACATCCGGCGGCGCGCGCGCTGCGCGCGGACAAACCCGCGACCAACATCGAGGACGCGTTGAAGATCCCTCGCACGGAGATGTCGATGCCGGGCAAATATCCCGGACGCGTGGCGCAGGTCTCTTCCGACACCTGCATCAGCAACGGACGTCCAGACGCGGACGCGATGAAAAAAATGCTCGAGGCGACGATGCTGAGTCTCACCGGCGCCGGCAGTCTGGCCGACGCATGGCGCACCTTCGTGACGCCCGACGACGTGATCGGCTTGAAGGTAAATCCGGTGGCGGGCAAGGATCTTTCGACAAGTCCGGAACTCGTGCACGCCATCATCGCGCAGCTCGAGGACGCGGGCATCCCGCGGAAGAACATCGTGATCTGGGACCGCCGCGAGTTCGAACTCCACGAGGCGGGTTTTACAGCCGCGGCCTTCCCCGGCATACGCATCACCGGTCCCGAGTGCAAGGACGACGCCGGATCGTTCTACGACGCCGAGGGCAAACTGCACAGCGAGAAGCGCATCGACCGCGACATCTTCTACTGGGCAGACTGCGAGGAGAGCTACGATGCGGAAACACTGCCCTACATGGTGAACCAGGGTAAACACTCGTACTTCGCGAGTTTTGTAACCAAGGAAGTGACGAAGATCATCAATATCCCGATCCTTAAAAATGCCGGCCCCACCGTGACGCTGTGCCTGAAGAATCTCGCGTACGGAGCCATCACCAACACCGGACGCCTGCACAAACAACTCTGGGCCGAGACCTGCGCGCAGGTGCCCTGCTTCCCGCCGCTGCGCGACAAGGTGGTGCTGAACATCGTCGACGGCATCATCGGGTGTTACAACGGCGGTCCCGGAGCCGATCCAAAATTCTTTACCGAATACAAAACCCTTCTCGCCGGATCCGACCCCGTGGCCGTCGATCGTATCGGCTATGAAATCGTCCTGAAAAAACGCATCGAGACCGGCGTGCAGAAGGAGGAAAGTCCGCGCGGCATTGGCTTCATGACCATGGCCGAGGGGTACAAGCTCGGTGTGGCGGATCGTGCGAAGATTGAGGTCATAAAGGCGTGAAGTCGTAAAGATGTGAAGGGGTAAAGACGTGAAGGCGAGATTTTACTTTGTAACCTTGCTACCTTTCCACTTTGCTACTTTGCCACCTTCCACCATGAAGCTCTTTCTCGCCCTTATCCTCCTTGCACCGATCGCCGCCGCGCAGCCGGTGTTGCGCGGCTGGGCGGTGGTGGATTCACAGGCCTATGCGGGCAAGCAGTTGTTCGGGTATATCAACGGCGGCGCGGAGCTGTATCACGAATACGGCTTTGTGCGGCTCGATGTACGGCGTTTCAGGCGGGGCAACATGGAAGCGACGGTGGATGTGTACCAGATGTCCGACGCGGCCGCGGCGTACGGACTCGTGTCGCTGCGCGCGAGTGGTCCGGGTGCACGAATCACGGCGCAGCACACACAGCGTGACGAAATAGGGGCACACGGCGCAAGCGCGCTTGTGGGACGGCGGTGGATACAACTCACCATCACGCCGCCCGACACGGCACTCACCGTGCTGCCCGCGCTGCTGCGCGCGCTCCGCAGTCAGTACCGCGCCGAGCGCTTCACGCCGGCTCCGCTGCTCCGTCCGGGCCGTCCGGATATTATCGGACAACATCGTCGTATTTATGGTCCGCTCGGGCTGCAGAGCGCCTTCCCCGCGCTCGAAGCGCTCTTCGACGGACTCGACGGCTACACGGTCGAGACCATCGACATCTCCGCTCCCGCAGGTCTGCGCCTCATCGCCCGCATCACCTTCCGCGACACACAGACACGCGCGACGTTCCTCCGCCACGCGGGCTTCGACGAACAAGCCGTGTATGCAACATCCTGGAGCATTCGAGAGCAGGACGGCCGGCGCCGCGCCGTGCGTCTCGGCACGAACGCGCGGCTATACCTTGTCGAGGCGACGGCTGCAGCCGCCGAATTCGCGGAGGTGTTGAAGCGGGTGGCTCTTCGGTAAACGGGGAAAGTGAAAGAACGTTGAAGGTGAAAAGTGGCAAGGCAGAAGAACGTGAAAAGTGGAAAGTAGCAAAGTAGAAGATCCAGCCGGCCAGCGCCTTTCCACTTTGCCACTTTGCTACTTTCCCACCTTGCTACTTTCCCACTTTGCTACTTTCCCACCTTGGTACATCTCCAGAACGACACCGGCCGTCCGCCTACAACGGAGCAGAACAGACCCCACGCTTGCCGCTCAATGTACGTGCAGGGCGTGTGACGAGAAGAGGCCCACGAGAAGGACGACGACGAACAGGGCGATGAGCATCTCGCGTTTGAAGGAGAAGAACTCGCGCTGCTTGTCGATGATGTACTTCGTGAGCGCGGTCCAATTCCACACGAGATGCAACACCGTGGCGATCACAAACATCGTCGCGGCCATGTTGTGCACACTCATGAGAAAGTGTTCGGCGGTGGAGAAATCGCCGGAGCGGCAGTAGTGCAGCGGGATGCCGGAGGCGGGCAGGCACACGAAGGAAAAAAACATGAACATCGACGTAAGAGCCCGCTTGTTCATCGACTGCCGGGAGGTGCTGTTCATGGTCCACTCACTCTGCTGAATGATTCAGGTGCTGTATCAACCGGACAGTCCGAAGCAACCACGTTCCGCCGGTATGTAAAAATACAACTTCTCGCGATCGGGATTCCGCCGGTGGCACAGCGCAATAGCTGTGGATCTGTTTGTGTCCCTGTTGGGACGGTGCTACACGGTTTTCAGGAATCCCGGCCTCGCAGTAAGAGATGGACAACTCTGATATCTCTTCGTCACGATCTGAATTAGCCGTATCTTGCCCGAAATTCCTGCTTTGCTCTCAAATCGTACGCTATTGGTGACTATGTTCGAACAAGCCTTCAAGAACATCGATGATGTGTTGTGGAAAGAGGCGGGATGTACGACGGAACTCGACTACACGGAACAGACGTCCTGGCTGCTCTTTCTGAAATACCTGGACGGGCTGGAACAGGACCGCGCAATGAAGGCCAAGCTGGACGGAAAGTCGTACAGCTATATTCTCGACAAGCCCTACCGCTGGGACACGTGGGCGGCACCGAAGGGGAAAGACGGCAAAACGGACCACAACAAGGCGCTGACGGGCGACGATCTACGTGACTTCGTGGACAGAAGGTTATTCCCCTATCTGCACGGCTTCAAACAGCGCGCAAGCGGTCCGAACACGATAGACTATAAGATCGGCGAGATTTTCGGCGAGATCAAAAACAAGGTTCATAGCGGCTACAATCTACGCGAGATAATCGATCATATCGACGAGCTGCGCTTCCGCTCGCAGACGGAGAAACACGAACTCTCGCACCTCTACGAGGCGAAGATCCGCAACATGGGGAACGCCGGCAGGAACGGCGGAGAATACTATACCCCGCGCCCGCTGATCCGCGCCATCATCGAGGTTGTAAAACCGCAGATCGGAGAACGCATCTACGACGGCGCCCTCGGGTCCGCGGGCTTCCTCTGCGAGGCGTACGATTACCTGAAGCGGACAAATCCGAAACGCAGCACCGCGCAGGATCGCGTTTTGCAGGAGCGCACCTTCTACGGCAAGGAAAAGAAGTCGCTCGCCTATGTGATCGCAACCATGAACATGATTCTGCACGGGATCGACGCACCGAACATCATTCACACAAACACCCTCGCGGAGAACCTGGCGGACGTACAAGAGAAGGACCGTGTGGATGTTGTGATCGCAAACCCGCCCTTCGGAGGAAAGGAGCGCAAGGAGGTGCAGCAGAACTTCCCCATTCGCACGGGTGAGACCGCCTTCCTCTTCCTGCAGCATTTTATCAAGATGCTGAAGGCGGGCGGACGCGGCGGCGTGGTGATCAAGAATACCTTCCTCTCGAACACTGACAAAGCTTCTGTGAGTCTCAGGAGGCATCTTCTCGAAACGTGCAACCTGCACACCGTACTCGATTGCCCCGGCGGTACCTTTCAGGGTGCGGGAGTGAAGACGGTGGTGCTGTTCTTCGAGAAGGGTACAAAGACGCGCAAGGTGTGGTACTACCAGCTCGATCCCGGACGCAATCTTGGCAAGACCAATCCACTCAACGACGACGATCTTGCGGAATTCGTCACGCTACAGAAGACCTGCGCCGATTCACCCAAGAGCTGGAGTATCGATGTCAAGGAAGTGGATCCCGACTCGTGTGATCTCTCTGTAAAGAATCCGAATGGTGGCGAGGCCGTCGTTCACCGTAGTCCGCGTGAGATCATAAACGAGATCGCCGCGCTCGACGCTGAGAGTGCCAAAGTGCTGGAGCACATCAAGGGATCGCTGAAGTGAAACATATCTGGCAAAAGAAATGCATTGGTGATGTTTGCGAAGTTGTAAACGGGGGTACACCAAGGACAAACGTGCCTGAATACTGGGGCGGGGAACATCGCTGGATCACGCCCGCTGAAATGGGTAAGCGTGAATCGCCGTATGTGCATGATACGGAGCGTAGGCTAACTGATGCAGGGCTTCGCAACAGTTCAGCAAGGATGTTGCCCCCGTTCTCGGTCGTCCTTTCTTCACGTGCGCCGATCGGTCATTTGATTATTAACACGGAGCCAATGTCTACAAATCAAGGTTGCAAGAGTTTGATACCGAGCAACCAACTTGAATACAAGTTTTTATATTATTATTTAAGCAGTATAGTTGAGTTATTGGAGTCTCTCGGAACAGGCGCGACATTCAAAGAACTTTCTGGCGGTAAATTAAAGGAGGTTCCAATTCCTCTACCTCATCTCACCGAACAGCAACGCATAGTCAAGATTTTAGACGAGGCGTTTGCAGGCTTGGCAAATGCGTCGGCCAATGCCGAGAAGAACCTCAAGAACGCCCGCGCGCTGTTTGAGAGCCACCTGAATGAGGTGTTCACGAAACGGGGCGAGGGGTGGGTGGAGACGACCATTGGATCGGAAAACCGTTTTATTGATTATCGCGGCAAGACGCCAGTGAAGACCTCGAGTGGAATTCGGCTCATCACCGCAAAGAACGTAAAGATGGGCTATGTCCAAGAATCGCCGATGGAGTTCATCGCCGCCGACAATTACCAAAGCTGGATGACGCGCGGCATTCCGAAGAAGGGTGACATACTTTTCACCACCGAAGCACCGCTCGCCAATGTCGCGCAACTCGACACAGACGGGAAGGTGGCCTTCGCCCAGCGCATAATCATCATGCAGCCGAACGCAGAAAAGCTCGACTGCACTTTCCTGAAATACCTCCTGTTGTCGCAGCCGGTGCAGGAACGCATCCGCACCAAAGGGACTGGCGCGACCGTCCAAGGCATAAAGGCGAGCCTGCTCAAGACGATTGAGATTTCTTTTCCGAAAATTCTCGCCGACCAGAAACAAATTGTCGCCAAGCTCGATGCCTTGTCCGAAGAAACCCAACACCTCGCCAGAATCTATACCCGCAAAATCTTCGCGCTGGCAGCATTGAAGCAATCACTGCTGCACCAAGCATTTAACGGTGAACTTTAGTAGCATGACATGATAAGCACTGAACACACCGCCACCTGGGATGTACTCAAGGAGTTTGGTTTCGCACCGGACGTGTTTGTGATGTCGGATGTCAGGCCCGGACTCAGTTATGATTTCGGCAATTTCAAACTCACTGCCAGCGTCGCGATGGGTCAGTATTTCCAACCGACTGTGTTGTTTACCGGCGTACTTGCCTCGCAACGATCGTTGACGCAGGTCTGTTTCGAACTCCCGCGTCTGGTCGCATCGCGGGAACAGCTTGCGGCGATGCTCGTGTACTATCTGGACAATGCCGCTCGCGGGAATCTGTTCCACCCCATGAAGCACGTTGCCTGGCTGGATGAGGGCCGTGCAAATCGGGATTTGTTGCCCTGGGAACTGGATAAGGTCGTATATGAGACCCGCCCGCGTTGTATGGTCCGAAGAGACTGGTTACGACTTGCTTTGAAAAACCTGTCTATGATCTTCGCCGATACAGATGACACGGCAACAGTGGAGTTTACCTTCGATGGCACAGTGCTGACAATCCTATGCTGTGATCAGGCATTACCGATGCCGGCAACAGGGAAGGCCTGGTCCGCGCATTTTAATATTCCGGTAGGGAATCTGCGGCATTTGCCAAAGCGACTCATGCGGGACGAACTGGAGATTTCCGTGAATCACGGGCGACTGTATATCGACCGAGTGAGTTATGGGGGAGTGAAGGAGAAGCAGCCGTGAACACCGCCGAAACACAACACCCCGCCACGTTCTCCGCGCAGTAGCAGGCCGCGTTGGTGATGTTGAAGCTGTCTCTGCTATATGAAACGTGCAACAGAAATCCTTAGTTTTCGCTTCTTATGATTAGCCTCGAAACTCTCTCGAACTGGTTAATTGCTCCCGCAGAGGATGAACACTTGGAGTTCAAGGAAGCAAAGATACAGTTTGATACGGACAAGTTACTCCGGTATTGTGTTGCACTTGCAAATGAAGGCGGCGGCCACCTCATCCTCGGGGTCTCTGACAGGCCACCCAGGAAAGTCGTCAGTACAAACGCCTTCTCAGCCTTGAAGGACTTGAACTCAATAAAGGCGCACATCGTTTCGCAGTTGCATATTCGAGTGAACGTCACCGAGTTATTTCATCCGGATGGCCGAGTTCTTGTTTTTGATATACCATCGAGGCCGGCCGGATTCCCTATCGATTATAATGCGGTGCATTTTATGCGTGTCGGCGAAGAAGTGCGTAAGATGACACATGATCAATTGAGACGGGTTTTTGCAGAAGGAACCCTTGATTGGTTTTCTCAGGCTGCACACTACGATGTTAGCGCGGATGGGGTGATTCGCCTCCTCGACACACAAGCCTTTTTCGATTTGATGAAAATCCCGTATCCAACTACGCAAAGCGGAGTCCTCGACAGGCTCAGTGCAGAGGGACTGATCGTGAACACGGCACAGAATTGGACGATAACAAACCTGGCAGCCATCGTGTTTGCCAAAAAGCTTGATGAGTTTCCACTAACAATATCCAGAAAAGCCGTGCGCGTGATTCTTTACTCAGGCAAGAATAAAATCGAAATGCGGAACGATGTGCAGGGCAATAGGGGATACGCTGTCGGATTTGAACATCTCGTAAATTTTATTCATGAATCCGCTCCGAACAATCGATATGTGGAGGAGACTATTCGCAAAGAAGTAAAGATGTTCCCGCGACAAGCCATTCGTGAATTGGTTGCGAATGCACTGATTCATCAGGATTTCTTGACCTCGGGCGCGTCTGTAATGGTGGAGATGTATTCGGATCGGCTTGAAGTCTCGAATCCAGGAGTACCACCAATTCGTGTTGAACGGTTCATCGATGAGTACCGCTCTAGAAATGAAAGACTTGCCGATCTGATGCGTCGACTTGGCTTCTGTGAGGAGCGGGGTAGTGGTATAGACAAGGTTGTTACTGCTGCAGAGGTTTATCAGCTCCCAGCACCGGATTTTCGAGTTGGTGAAACGCGCACTACCGCGGTGCTTTTTGCCCATATCGATTTTTCCGAAATGGGAAGGGATGACAAAGTTCGGGCGTGTTATCAACACTGCTGCCTCCAGTACGTGAGCAGCCAGCGAATGTCGAATCAATCTCTCAGAAAGAGATTTAATCTGCCTGAAACAAAGCTGGTAACCGCCTCACAAATAATCAGCGCAACCAAGGAAGCTGGTTTGATCAAGGCCGACTTCTCTGAGTCTTCATCTACTCGATATGCCCGCTATGTTCCGTTTTGGGCGTAATAGTGCTTAAAAGCAAATCCATTTCATCCGAGGACACAGCCGCAAGTCCTTGTTATAGCTGCACATACGTGCTTAATCTCTACCGCCTCCTGACGTCATGAACGAAGCCGAAACCCGTGCTGAACATATCGATCCCGCCTTAAAAGCAGCCGGCTGGGGTCTTGTTGAGGGGAGTCGAATACGCCGTGAGGTGTCCATCACGCTCGGGCGCATCGAGGGTCATGGCAAACGCGGCAAGGCACTGACGGCGGACTACGTGCTGGAATATCACAACACCAAGCTCGCAGTGGTTGAAGCCAAGGCGTGGGACAAAGAACTGACCGAAGGGGTAGGGCAGGCGAAGGATTATGCGGGGAAGATGAAACTGCGTTTTGCCTACGCGACCAATGGGCAGGGCATCTACGGCATCGACATGGATTCAGGATCCGAGGGAGAGATCGCGCAGTACCCGAGCCCTGATGAACTCTGGCAACGAATTTTCGCAACCGGTAATATCTGGCGCGATCGTTTCGCAGCCGTCCCGTTCGAAGACAAGAGCGGCTACTTCCAAGGCAGATATTATCAGGATATCGCCGTACAGCGGGTGATTGATGCCATCGCCGGGAATAACAACCGCCTCCTCCTCACTCTCGCCACAGGAACGGGGAAAACCTTTATCGCATTCCAGATCGCCTGGAAACTGTACCACAGCCGCTGGAATCTGTCGGATTGGAAGATGGAGACGGAGCCCGTACGCCGACCACGGATACTCTTTCTCGCGGATCGAAACATCCTGGCCGATCAGGCCTACAACGCCTTCTCGCCCTTCCCCGAAGACGCCATGGTGCGTATCGCACCGGGAGAGATCAGTAAAAAGGGCAAGGTTCCAAAAAACGGAAGTTTGTTCTTTACCATCTTCCAGACCTTCATGAGCGGACCGCCGCAAGACGGGAACCTGTCGCCGTACTTCGGTGAGTATCCCCCCGATTTTTTCGATCTCATCATCATTGACGAATGCCACCGCGGCGGCGCCAATGATGAGAGCACCTGGCGCAGCATCCTCGAGTATTTTTCGCCTGCAGTACAGCTCGGCCTCACAGCCACGCCGAAGCGCAAGGACAACGTGGATACCTACGCCTACTTCGGTGAGCCGGTCTACATTTACTCGCTCAAGGAGGGCATCAACGACGGCTTCCTGACACCGTTCCGAGTGAAGCAGATTTCCACCACCCTCGACGAGTACAAGTACACGCCCGACGATACAGTGCTCGAAGGCGAGGTCGATCCTGTGAAGATGTACAAGGAACCCGACTTCAACTACATTATCGAGATCAAGGAAAGGGAGAAGAAGCGCGTCGAGATTTTTATGTCGGAGATCAATCAGAAGGAGAAGACCCTTGTGTTCTGCGCGAACCAGGCGCACGCACTTGCGGTCCGCGACCTTGTGAATCAGATAAAAAGCAGTACCGATCCGAATTACTGCCATCGCGTGACAGCGAACGACGGCGGCCTGGGCGAACAACATCTGCGCGATTTCCAGGACAATGAAAAGACCATCCCGACTATTCTGACCACATCACAGAAACTCTCCACGGGCGTAGATGCGCGGAACATCCGCAACATCGTGTTGATGCGTCCCATCGGCTCCATGATCGAGTTCAAGCAGATCATCGGGCGCGGCACGCGATTATTCGACAGCAAGAACTACTTCACGATTTACGATTTTGTGAAGGCGCATCATCACTTCAACGATCCGGAATGGGACGGGGAACCCATCGAACCGGAGAAGTGTGAGAAATGCGGGCAGTACCCTTGTGTATGTGAGAAGCTGGAGCCGGAACCATGTCAAGTTTGCGGGCAAAAGCCTTGCGAATGTCCCTGCCCGCGATGTGGCGAAAGACCCTGCACCTGCGAGAGAAGGCCGAAGAAGACAAAAATCAAACTCGCCGACGGCAAGGAGCGCAACATACAGCACATGATGATGACCACGTTCTGGCATCCTGACGGCACACCGATGTCGGCACAGCGGTTCATGGAAATGCTGTTCGGCAGACTCCCCGATTTCTTCAAGGACGAGGCGGAACTCCGCGCCCTGTGGAGCATACCTGAGACACGGAAACGTTTATTAATCCAACTGGCGGAACAGGGATTCGGATCAGAGCAACTCGCTGAAATGCAGCATGTGATCGATGCCGAAAACAGCGACCTCTTCGATGTGCTCACGCATATTGCGTACTCCCGGCCACCCCTCACACGCGAAGAGCGCGCCGAGAAGGCCAAGATCATCATCACCGCGCAATTCAGCAGCACAGTCCAGGCGTTTCTCGATTTTGTACTCATGCACTACGTGCAGATCGGCGTTGAGGAACTCGACCAGGAGAAGCTCACGCCGCTCCTCATGCTCCGCTACCACGACTCGATCCACGACGCCATCGCCGAACTAGGCGACCCCGACGAGATCAGGAAAGTGTTCGTGGGCTTTCAGAAATACCTGTATCAGGAGCGTGGGGTGGGGTAGACCTCGGCTATGTTACTATCCCCTTCCACGGATTGGCTCAAATCCCGAGACGGGTTTTTTGTTCTAGAGAAATTGCTGGATTCCATCGAGGACCCAAATGTCCTTTGCGTAGACACGCTCCATTCTTTGTTGCTGCGTTTCTATCCGAGACATCCGAACGGACGCTTCAATTTCACGTCCATTTTTTTGCCTGAACCGCCGTTATTCTTACAAGGCATGAATAATGCATGTATGGTGCACCGGTACTTGCTTTATACTTGCTGGGCTTGTATCTTCGTGTTAACAAACAATGGAGACGCTAAAATGGCCAAGAAGAAAAACGAACTTGAAGGGTATGCTTCCAAAGGTGGAAAGGCGAGAGCCGAGTCGCTCACTCCAGAAGAACGTTCGGAAATCGCTAGAAATGCGGTCATGGCAAGGTGGCACAAGGAGCATGCAGAGGTGCCTAAGGCAACTCACGATGGTCCACTTACCATCGGCGACATCACCTTCGATTGCGCCGTGCTCGACGACGGGACACGGGTTATCTCTGAATCGAACTTCATGGAAGCGATGGGAATGTACCGCAGTGGTGCGTTATCTGTTCGACGCAAATCGGAAGAAGACGGGGGGCAAATCCCGCTATCCTTGGCCCATAAAAACCTGAAGCCCTTTGTGATCAAACACTTCGGAGGTGTACACTACACACCTATCCAGTACAGAACAAAAAAGGGCGCGTTAAATACTTCAGGGATAAAGGCGGAGGTACTTCCGAAGATTTGCGATGTCTGGCTTGATGCTCGAAAAGCCGGCGTATTAGGACCGACGCAACAATTGATCGCGGACAAAGCGGAGATCCTCATACGCGGACTTGCGCAGGTTGGTATTGTCGCGCTTGTTGACGAAGCAACAGGATATCAATACGAAAGACAAAAGTCAGACCTGCAGGAATTTCTTAAACAGTTTCTTTCTGAGGAACTTCGACGGTGGGTGAAAACTTTCCCAAACGAATACTTCCGACAACTCTGCCGTCTTCGAAATACGACATATCGTCCCGACATGAAACTACCCATGTATTTCGGCCACCTTACGAATGATGTGGTCTACAAAAGGCTCGCACCATACGTCTTGACCGAACTCCAAAAACGCAATAAGAAAACCGAATCCGGCCATCGAACGGCAAAGCATTTCCAATATCTGAGTGAGGATGTGGGTAATCCTCAGTTGCTCCAACATCTAGGTCTTGTTTTGGGCCTGATGAAAGTGTCCGACACATGGGCGGACTTTATCAAGCTGCTTGATCGGGCCGCGCCACCGTACGACGATATGCCGCTTTTCGCCTCAGCAAATGAACATGCCAACGTAAAATAACATGGCCCCAGAAACGTCGCCGCCGGGCACCCGACCGATAATTGTTTGAATTTCTCGAGGCCTGCATTCCGTTTTTTGACAAGTATTGGTTGCGCTACGCTGTTCATAGTGGTTTTGATAGAGGCACGCATGATACGGAACACCAATCTCAAATGGTCGGAGACCGGATTATGGTCATTGATGCAACCATGGTCCCATACTCAGTCGTCTCCTCAGTCTCCGTGCGCCACAGAATATCACCATCGGACCTCGTGTCATTGTGGAACAACGTAGCGACATTGCTCCAAAGCGGCTGGTTGACTGTAGCGGAAACATCCCTTCCCGCTGGAAAGATGTCAGGTTGAGGAATCAGCATCAGGAACTTGGTATGGCGCCATCTCGATATAATGCGGCATCAATCCTACCTGTATTGCCACGTGCCGTATTGCAACAGTCTAGTTCCCATTGCACACACGGCATCAATTCTTTGTAATGCAGCCCACTCGCGCTGGTCGCTGCCATTCGAAGAGATCGTGCTTGTAAGGACGTTGCGTGTCCAATCGATCAGCAAGACGAGAGATATCCTCCATCTTTCGTGGCATGAGGCACAAGCCGTTCCCGTACTTCACGCGGTGATACTACTACCCCACCCCAAAGTATACTACGGCCTAAGATCGCAGCGGCGAAGACGATGGTGCAGCTTCTCCAGGATTATTTTACGGACGTTCTATATTGAATCATTAACGACATTACCGGAAGCATGGTTTCGGCTTTTCAGGAGATCAAATCAACAGCGCGATGATTTGATAACTATGAATACTATCACATCGACTTTTTCTCCAACCAGGAGAAAACCGATGAGACGCCACAACATTATGTAATCTTTTACGAAAATAATACCGCAGAAATGACGGAAGAACCGTCTGTTCTGCATGGATCGCGTATATTATCCGTGTCGATGTTCTTTCTAGATTCTATGAACTAATAAACCCTCTTGCGCGCATTTTCATCTAACTACTAATCATCTATATATGGGTAAGTAATCCATTCTTTGTGATCGGGCGGTGGAACATCGTCGATACGATCTGCGGGGGTCAACATGCCGAGGTCCACGACACCGTAGCTTAGACCCCATGCCACAGCAAGTCTATGATACTCGATATTATCTTCTTTTAGTAAATCTGGAACGGGAATAGGAATTAGCTGTATCCCTTCATTATGTGTAACCGTAGATAGCCAATCGTGGAGCTGCGACACAGCTGCAGAAAAGAATTCTAGCTTACTCCCACCACCAATCAATAATATAGGAAGACGCCCCTGTCGCCAAATCGGTGAGTTTGGGTCTCGCATGACCTTTGTTTTCCATATAACACCTCGAAGTTTCTGAATTACCATTCTTCGTAATTCAGCTTCAGAGTGTTTAATCTCCGTCACAAGTTGATCATGTGGTATCAAATACGATATGTGGTCCTCTGCGAGTGGCGACAACGGATCGTGATTGTCGCGCAAATTACTTGATTGTTTTTCATGTGCCCTTGTGAGTGCATTAATTCTTTCCCAGTGAAGTCGAATTGTACCGTACTGTTGTACATCTGCAATTAACAAACTGAACTGATTTCCGTAATCTTGCTTGTGCAAGATGAAACTACATACATCAATAGTAGCAGCTCCAATGTCGATCATCAGATGTAGTCCGTCGCGGCGGAGATCTGATAGGGCATAACTAACCGCACCCGCAACGATTTCGGGGAGTATATCATATTCACAGGCGTCGGAATTGTCCGAATTCCAGTACTCGGGATCGTCAATTTCCTCGAGTTCCGCAAATGCTCGGCGCATAGTTATTTTATCTTCCGGCAACGTAGAAAGCATCCATGCCGCTTTTCCAACTCGTAAAAACCTCTGATTTTCTTCGTTTTCCTCGATGCACGGCGATGGCACCCCCATCGTAACCTGCCAGCGAAGATTTGAAAAGTGTCCTACGAGATCATGGTGTGTCTCAAGGAACCAGCGTCGTGCATACCTGAACAGAATAGCGAGATAAGTGACTGCTGCCGCCTCCGAGGATAAACTAAGCTCTGTGGCACCACGATTACTGAACATTTGCCGTTGCTTGGAGAAAAGCTCGAGCTTGATGTCATTAACCCACTGCGCATCGTCTGTCAGAGTGAGCGAGCATGCTCCATTCTTCTTTACTGATAGTTTTGTTGGAAGTAAAAATGGCATTGTGTGATGTGCGTAATCTCCAAAATTCACTGCGTAACCGGGTCTGCCCGGTACATCCGTCGCGCGTATTACGACTTTCGAGGCTGATGTACCAAAGTCCAGCCCAATAATTAATTCACCCTCCCCCTCATTTCCGGGCTGGACGTACTGTAACACCTTTTCATCCGACTTCATGCTGATTCTCCTCGTATTTATTTGATGTTGATGATAGCCACAGCAATTTCTCGTGACTCTGAATTGATTTCTCTTCGTCGGGTGATTCCTAAGCGTTGTAAGTCGACACTGTTACGCAGTGCTCGTATTCTGCCCTCGGTAGCTTTTACAAGGGATTCACGCCCGTGTTCGTAATGCTTGCTTCGAATTTCCAATAATTTACCTTCTTGTTGACGCAAGTGTTGTTCTAGAGTCCTGAGCTGTATATCAGCCCGATCATGATTTTTTGCGCTAATTTCTCTAGCATATTCTTCATATTCCTCGTCGAGTTCCGCAAAAAGCGTTTCATTAATAATTTTATACGCCAGATCTAAATCGACAATATTTCTAGCTTCCAACCAATCTTGTCCGCATTGTACCGCCGCCAGCGCCATTTTTTCAGCATTCTCTTGCGGTAGAAGCTGATGATCGGAATCGAACATGCATCCTGCATACGCCAACTTTTCTGTATCCTGTAGACCATGAAAGGACCAAAGAGCGACAGCCACAATATATAGGCCCGTATTGATTGTGGAGTCGACACTCTGCTTATCTATGTTGATAGCTACTGCCGGCGTAAGCTGTTCATCACTTTCAGAAATGCGAGAACATATCATACGAACTAAAGGATGGAACTGTGTAATAGCCTCTAGATTATTTTTTGAAGAATCTATTGACCTATTTATAAAGCAGCACCTTACGGGACGGGACGAAGCCATCGTCAAACGCGTTGCTACAGAAATTTTATTGGTTTTAATATATTCTGATAAGGCGCTTTTCGCTTCATTTGACAACTCAATATCATATATATCATTGTCAGATTCAGATTTTAGCAATTCGCATCCTGGAAAATGCAGTCGGAGATAATCAAAGACATAGTTTTTGATATCTGTCGAAGTAATCCAGCGATTTAGTTCACGAGCTGCATGTACTTGGCTCAAGATATAGTCACCATAGGCAATGAGGTGAGCTGCTTCCTTTTCCAGTCTTTGTTCAGCTTGACGCCGGCTCTCAAGAACCTGAGCGGCCAGGTCGATGCGTAGCTCCTGTTCTTGAGCTGTCAACTGCAAAGAAAGGAGATCCATTTCCAGTTTACGTATTACTTCACCAAGCATCGCTTCGTAGTCTCCCAATGCCGTTCTGCAAAGGTCCAGTTTTTCATATAAACGAGAATAAATGCGTGCATCGATTGTGTTGGCATAAAGTATATTCCATATAATCACCTTTTCTGCCGATTGCCCAAGACGGTCAATTCGTCCAATTCGTTGTTCTATTCTCATCGGGTTCCATGGGAGATCGTAATTGATGACAATTCTTGAGAATTGCAGGTCGACACCCTCACCACCGACCTCCGAAGATAATAAGACACTCGGTCCATCTGAACTCTTGAAACGTGTGATGACATCGTCTTTGCTTTCTTTTTGCCCACCCTTTAATATTATGCAGTTAATACCGTCGTCATTAAGACGACCTCGAAGATAGTCTAGAGTAGCGCGAAACGTCGAAAATACAACAATCTTCTCTCTAGGATTCTGTTTTAGAAGTTCGGCGAGTACGAAAATGAGCCGTTTATATTTTGAGTCGTACTTTATTAATTGAGACAATTCAACGTAATCATGTGAGCGGCGAACAATCTCTGTTACTAGTGGTCCGAGCACATCCATTGGCCGCTTATCATCATCACTATTATCTGAATAATCAGCCTCCTCTACTTCAATTAGGCGTTTTTGCCATGCACTCAAGGATGCTGGCATGCTACTAGTCATCTGCCGTTGAGGCTGTGCAAGAAGAAAGCGTTCGTTAGCGTGGCGGTGTGCTGCATACTCAATAACTATTGCACTTACTAAGTTATAATAGTTGCTCTCGACCGTCGAAAGATTAACGAACTCCGCTCTTGGGTCTCGTACCACTTGCCATTCAAGAACATCCCTCTTGCGAGTGCGCGTTATAACATGCGCTAGCAGGTTCACAGTTTCGATCCTCGATGCAAGACGGCTTCTAAATGCGAGACGTTTTAAATTATCGGGCTGGATATCAGTTTCTAATATCCATAATAGTTGGCGATTTGTCTGGAGTAATGGACTCTCCTGCGCCTTTTCTAATAATTGCCGAAGCGTATGAGAGTTTGGATTATGACCAAGGATGTGTTCACGTGCAGCCACAAGCGGCGCATTTGCTTCCAGGATCTGATTGAGGACGTCTACTCTCGTAAATGTATCCGGATCAATTAGATTAAGAAGCGAGAAAAGATCTTCGTTGCGATTGTGAATTGGCGTAGCTGTAAGCAGAATGGTATAATCGGATACGTTTTTGAAGAGTTGGCCGATCTCATTGGTTTGGGTTTCTGGGTTCCGAAGGTGGTGTGCTTCATCAACAATTAGCAGGTCGACTAATTTCTCCTCATTCTCCATAGCACTTAGATAGCGAGCAAGTTCACTATTGGGTTTTTTACTGTCAGCATCCTCCCATCTACGCTGGGGTCGAATCCCTTGAATACTTAATATCAATGCGAATCCATGCACTCTTGAATTATCGTCACTCAATATCTTCAAACAATCGCTTGCATTCGAGATTTGTGCTGAAACACCGAATCGCGTCGTTAACTCACGCCTCCACTTTTCACGCAGAGCTGCCGGACAAATTACAACAAGACGTCGCATATCGAACCGGCTTCGAAGTTCAGTCCAGACTAACCCAGCCTCAATCGTTTTACCCAGCCCAACTTCGTCTGCGAGTAATATCCCATTTGACGGCGATTCGAGTATCTTAATAACCGGTTTGAATTGATAAGCGTAGAATTCGGTATTAGTTGCCTCCATACTATATATAACGTCGGCGAGGCGTCCGGATAATTTTACATGTGTTAGTGTTCGTCGGATATCAATCGCACGGCCAAGTTTTCTCCGTTCCAACATATCCAGCGGCGAAAGTCGAATTTCGCTTATATATTCAAGTTTATTTTCTGCAACCCATCTAAGTCCGTCAGAGAATTGTACTTGAACCAATTTTCTTTCTCTTCTGTATTGCTCGCGGCCAGTTAGCACACCGATGCGAGTTGGATCATGTAGCAGCCTAACGCGATCAGGTATCGACATATATTAACTCCTCGGATATTCCAACAGCAGCTTGAACAAAGTGTTTACTGCGACCACTCTTTAGTTCAGGTCAGAAGACCATATTTTGTGTGGTTGTCTTCCAAAGAACGTACAGCGCTACCATCCAAGGCCTTGAACGGTTTAATGGAATCCTACCCGAATGGGCGATCTCCCAGTCCACCTGGAGGACACTGTTCATTGTAATCTCTTCGTCATCTCTAGTTGATACTTTCGCTCTTCACAACGTATCAAATACAAAGCGCAAACGCAATTTGAACCGTTTAATTTCGTCAGACGATTTAATTCCTCTGTAGAAACGTCAGAGTATTCCTTCACGTAGGATAATCCAACGACCAAATCCGGCGTATGAATTTCACTATGACGATGACAGGAATGTCGAAGACGTACGTACCCTATGTGGTTTGTCCTCACCTACCAGTCGGCTGGCTCATGACACGATCCCGGAACCTGCAACCAACGAGCGGCACTACTTTAGCCTGACCGCTCGATTCCACTATCGCGATATTATTGCTTGAAACTCCAACTGTTCATGCGAAGTCTCGATTTCTGTCACATGGCCTAAGCTCGTGATTAGGCATTCCCCGTGTACGGCGATTCTTATCTGTCCTGGGAAATACGTGACTCTGTGAGCACCTTATAGAAAAGTGCAACCAGTTTATAGACTTTGATGCACCTCCGCACGTCCCTTCTCCATCATCATCACCGGCAGGCCGTCGGGATCGTGGAGTGTGTGGCGCGTCTCCTACGCGGCGGGCTGCGTACGATTTGCAGAATCTCGGCCTGCCGTTGGCGGCGGTAACGATCGCCCTTCCCGGTGGTATAGTGCTATCGTTTCTTCAACAATCGAACACAGTTCATCAAAGACGGCCTTTTCATCCTGTCCATGACAGCCGCCGTACAGGAGCCCGGGCGCACTCCCGACGTAACAACTGTCCTCGGTGGACCATTCCACAATCTTTACGTACTGTGCGCTCTCTTTCATGCCTATGGCTCCTCGATCGCTGTGTGTACCGCTCGTATTTGGTAATGTAAGGCAGCATCGTGTAATCAAACACGCATCGTACGTAATATTCCGTGATCACTCACTGCATTCTCACACGCCACCCGCCGTACTTCCCTTCATTTCCGCGCCTCCGGCGGTGGGTGAGTGTGCGACGAAGGACCTGCAGTATCTATTCATAGCTGGCCGGGAATCTATTCGTTGTGATTTCGTTGAGCCGCTGTTATATTGGCCGATATTGATTGAGACGATTCCAGTATCTATTCACAAATCCATTCACACACACATGCCCGTATCTCTTCTTTCCGCACTGGGGAACGGATTCCGCACGGCGCCGGAACTGTGCCGTGTGCTGGGTGTGAGCCAGCCGACACTCTCGCGTCTGCTGCGCGCGGAGGGTGACGCGGTGATACGTCTCGGCAAGGCACGCGCCACGCGCTATGCGCGGGCCGCCGCGGTGTTCGGCCGCGAGCTGTCGTACAACATCTACCGTGTTAACCGGAGCGGCAAGTGTACCCAGGCCGGTGTGCTGCGCGCGTTACGCGACGGGCGTTTCCTCGTGCAGGCGGACGGAACGCAAGCCTGGCTGCTCGGCGAGGGGGGAGACGGGTTGTACCCGGGCCTGCCCTACTTCCTCGAGGATCTGCGTCCGGGCGGCTTCCTCGGCCGCAGTATTGCGCGCCGACTCGCCGACCTGCGCGGGTATCCCGAGGACACACAGGTATGGAGCGCGGATCTCGTGGGTTCGTACCTGCTCGACTTCGGCGAGGAGGCACCGGGGGATGTACTCATCGGTGAGGGCGCATGCGCCCGCGCGGCGCGGCCGCCGGGTCTTGTGCTCCGCTCGCGGGATGTCGACTACCCCGTCTTTGCAGCACGATCCATGCGGGAGGGTCTCCCGGGACCGTCCGCGGGCGGTGAGCAGCCGAAGTTCACGGTGTACGACGAGGAGGCGGGTCATCTCATCGTGAAGTTCTCGCCGGCGGGCGCGGGTTCCGAGGCGCGGCGCTGGCGCGATCTGCTGCTGGCGGAGGCCGCGGCCCTAGCCACTCTCCGCAGTCACGGTTTCCCCGCCGCCGATACGGCCGTGTGTACCTTCGGCGGCCGTGTGTTCCTCGAGAGCAGGCGCTTCGACCGGAGCGGCGAGATGGGTCGTGTGCCCACACTGTCGCTGCAGAGTGTTTCCACCGAGTATACCGGCGACATGTCGTCCTGGCGTGGCAGCGCCGAGGCGCTTGTCGGGCGCGGTGTGTTGAGCGCGTCCGATGCCGCGCGTATCGCGGAGCTCGCACTGTTCGGCGCGTGGATCGGGAACACCGACATGCACGGGGCCAACCTCGCCGTACGTCCCAAAGGATCCGCCTTTACGGTCCATCCCATCTACGACATGCTGCCGATGGCATGGGCGCCGCGGCGGGGCGAGCTGCCGCCGGTGTCGTACACGGCGCCGTCGGCCGAGCGATACGAGTCCGCGCGCTGGTCGGCAACGGGTGCACTCGCCGAGGCCTACTGGGCGGACCTCGAAAATAACACCATGGTATCCGATTCTTTCCGCCGTATCGCGGGCGCGGTGCTGAAGCAGGTGAGGCGCGCGCTGGCGGGAGGGTGATTCAGCCGTGTTGTGCGGACTGCGTGTCCGGCTCCTCCACCAACACCACCAGCACCCCGTCGGGATCGCGGAGGGAGAGGCGCGTCTCGCCCCAGGGCATAGTTTCGGGGCCGGTCACATCCCACTTGCCGGCGAGGCGCGAGAGCCAGGGTTCGAGGGAGGGGGTGGAGAGTTGTATGTCGATCTTGTCGCTGGGGACGGGACGAGCGAAGGCCTCGTCGAAGCGGGTGTCGGCGTCGTTCATCTCGTACACTTCCAGCAGTCCGCCGCCGCCGTTGCCGCCGATGCCGAAAATGCAGCCCGCGCCCTCGCGCTCCTCCCACTCCTCCACCACGTTCAACCCGAGCAGAATCTCATAGAACATCCGCGAGCGTCCGATGTCGGCGCAACGAATCACGGTTTTTATCTTGAGCGCGGTGGGATCCATGAGGAGTGCGGGGAAGCTACAAGTTTGCGGGGTTGGTTGAATGTAGCAAAGTAGCAAGGTAGCAAAGTGGAAGGACGAAATACGTAACACGTGACACGTAACACGTGACAAGTGTACAAGTTAGGATAATATCTGACAGACGCGTATCATCAACCACCACATGAAAGGACCGTGTGACGATGACCACGCAACAGAAACTCATCGGGAACAAACTCGGATTGCTCCGTCTTGCAGAACGTCTCGGGAACGTCT
>JACRFB010000041.1 GCA_016218045.1 Ignavibacteriota bacterium | reverse complement strand
TGCCACGAATCTGTCGAGCGGCAACTATGTCGCGACGATCACGATGACGGGTGTGGAGTCGGGCTTGACGTTTACGAAGACGATCAAGATGGCGCTCGCGAAGTAGTTTTTCATTCTTTGTGATTACAGGGCCCCGCCAAGTGCGGGGCTTTTTTTTTGGCTTAGTAGGTTGGTAGTTGGTAGATGGTAGAGGGTAGATCGATCTGCTCTGTTCGTGTGAGGAGACAGGAGACAGGAGACAGGAGTCGACTCAGTGCCTGTCTCCTGTCTCCTTTATCCTGTATCCTCACGCGGCTGTGCGGATACAGTAAAGCGAAGTCGGGAGACAGGAGTTGGCTCGAGGACTGTCTCCTGTCTCCTTCCTCCTGTATCCTCACGCGGCTGTGCGGATACAGTAAAGCGAAGTCGGGAGACAGGAGTTGGTTCGAGGCCTGTCTCCTGTCTCCTTGCTCCTGTATCCTCACGCGGCTGTGCGGATACAGCAACGCGAAGTCGGGAGACAGGAGGTGGCTCGAGGACTGTCTCCTGTCTCCTTCCTCCTGTATCCTCACGCGGATGTGAGGATACAGCGCAATGAAATCGGAAGACACGCCTAAGCAGTGTTGCACGAAATGACAGAGGGAAAACGCGATAAATCGTGGGTGAATTGGTGGTAATCGAAAGGAGTGTGACAAATTGGCACATGATTTTACCTTGCAATCATGGAAGAAACGATCTAACATTGTTGGAGTTCACTTCTGTTGAACAATCAAGGTTTCATGACCACACCGGTGTGAGCCAATTCAACCATCAGAAAGAGGGGTGTTTTATGTCCCATCGTTTCGCGTTTGTGGTGATGCTTTTTGGCGCGTTGTTGCTCGGGTCGTTCTTCACGAACACGGGCACGGCACATGCTCAGTGCCCGTACCTTCTGACAGCGTACCAGTACACAGGCAGTGCATCAGGGTATGAAGGAATCTCCTTCGAAGTCGAGGCCCTCGACTATGTCAAGATCTGCCGTATCAGTCCGTCGATCTGTTACCTCGGCGCGGGGAATGTCGAGGTGTGGTACCGTCTCGGTCCCCAGCAGGCGGTGAACACGGGTTGGACCTATGCGGGAACAGGGTACCTCGCCGCGAACTGTCCCGTGTTTGTGGGCCTGGAAGAAATTCCCGTCGACATCAACCTGGTGCTTGCGCCGGGAGAAAAAGCGTCGTTTGTCCTTTTTAATGACAACCTCGTCGTCTGGGGTCAGCCCGGCGCGGCAGTGCCATCGACGTGGCAGGATTCACGTCTGAAAATCGTTGTTGATGGGTATGGTGTGTATGGCGGGACCGCCGGCGGCGTGCCCGCATGGAATTTCGTCTCGGGTTGGAAGTGGTTCGGCGCGGTGCGGTATGCCGAGGGCTGCAACATTCCGGCCGATGCTATCACCATCGATGCCACCGATCAGGCCGGTAATCCGCTGGCGTACACAAATCCGGGCGCGACCATGTACTTCAAGTACTCGGTGCTGTTCCCGGCCGGTGCAACCAGCACCACCTTCGATCTGAAGTTCTTCCGCATCGGCGGGTCGACGAGTGTGCCCGAGTGGACCACGTCGTTCACCGTCAACAAGCAGGCCGGCATACCTCTCTATGGCTCGCAGCCGATCACGCTTCCGTCGACGCTCCCCGAGGGGTACTACCGAGTTGACTATCAGGTGACATCGCTGAGCACGTGCAACACGCCGCTCACGAAGCCACTCCCGTCAAACTCGCTGATGCTGATCGCGGCCGGCAAGACGCCGTGCCTTGTGTATCCCGGCGACGTGAACAACGACGGCATCGCGAACTTCGGCGATCGCAAGGCATTGAACAAATATATCTTCGATGCGAATCTGGCTCCGATGTGGCTGTCCGGTCCGGCCCGCTACCGCGCCGACGCGCCGACGAATCCGTTCACGTATTACATGTGGGTCGGCCAGCCGTCCGTGCCCTGGCAAACCGCCATGGGGTGTTACATGGACAGCGATGGCAACGGCCTGGTGAACAACTTCGATTACATCGCGATCAAGCTGAACTGGATGAAGACGCACGGAACACCGAAGCCGGGCGCATTCTCGCGCGAGACCTTCGACATGGATCAGAACTATCCGAATCCGTTTAATCCTTCGACGTCGATCCGTTACACCGCGCCGGAAGCCTCGCAGGTGACACTCACGGTGAGCGACATGTACGGACGCACAATCGCGACGCTTGTTGACGGCCGCGTTGACGCGGGGGTGCATACGGCGAACTTCGATGCCACGAATCTGTCGAGCGGCAACTATGTCGCGACGATCACGATGACGGGTGTGGAGTCGGGCTTGACGTTTACGAAGACGATCAAGATGGCGCTCGCGAAGTAGTTTTTCATTCTTTGTGTTTACAAGGCCCCGCCAAGTGCGGGGCTTTTTTTTGGCTTAGTAGGTTGGTAGTTGGTAGATGGGTAGATGGTAGATCGATCTGCTCTGTTCGTGTGAGGAGACAGGAGGCAGGAGACAGGAGTAGATGGGTAGTTGGTAGATGGTAGATGGGTAGGCCGATCTTCTGGGTGCGAGTGAGGAGACGGGATACAGGAGACAGGAGTGGAATCAGTGCGTGTCTCCTGTCTCCTTCCTCCTGTATCCTCACGCGAATGCGAGGATGAAACTGAGTGGGACGGGGAGACAGGAGTCGACTCAGTGCATGTCTCCTGTCTCCTTCCTCCTGTATCCTCACGCGGGTGTGCGGATACAGCAAAGCGAAGTCGGGAGGCAGGAGTTGGCTCGAGGACTGTCTCCCGTATCCTCACGCGGCTGTGAGGATACTAGGTGGTTGAGCAAAATGCTGGCGCAGGCAAGGACACGCAGCGGTGGATTTTCATCGCAGGATTCTGCATTATGGGACTGCGCTTAGCGGAGCCGGCGCGACTTCCCCTTGCTGTTCATTCCTGATCGTTTGTGTATCCATGACATTTGATGGCGTAGTGCGCGGTCTTCTCGGGATCGTGCTGGTGCTCGCGGTGGGTTTTGTTTTCTCCACCAATCGCAGACGTATTCCCTGGCGGCTTGTCGCAATAGGCATAGGGCTGCAATTCGGCTTCGCTCTGCTGGTTCTCAAAACCTCGGCGGGTCGCTGGGTGTTTCAGGAGTTGAGCCGCTTCTTCGTATTTGTGTTCGGCTTCGCGGCCGACGGCGCTCGATTTGTATTCGGCCCGCTCGCAAACGCCCCGGGCGCGCAGGGCAGTCTCGGCTTCTTTTTTGCGTTTCAGGTGCTGCCGACAATCATCTTCTTCGCCGCGCTCATGGGCATCCTGTACCATGCGGGCCTTATGCAGCGGGTGGTGCAGGGCATGGCGTGGATCATGCTGCGCGTGCTCGGCACAAGCGGCGCGGAGTCGCTGAACGTCGCGGCCAACACCTTCATCGGCCAGACCGAGGCACCACTCGTCATCCGCCCCTATCTCAAGACGCTGACGGAATCCGAACTCTTCACGGTGCTGACCAGCGGGATGGCCCACATCGCCGGGGGCGTGCTCGCCGCCTACGTGCAGATGCTCGGCACCGCCGCCGCAGCGGCCGCGGGCACCGCAGCGGAGGCCGAACAGGTGCGATTCGCAGGCCACTTCCTCGCGGCCTGCATCATGGCCGCGCCCGCGACGATGGTCGTCGCAAAAATGCTCGTGCCGGAAACAGGCGAGCCGCAGACGATGGGATCCGTCAAACTCTCCATCGAAAAAACACATGTGAACATGATCGACGCAGCCGCGTCGGGCGCCGCCGACGGCGTGCGCCTCGCGATCAATGTCGGCGGCATGCTCGTCGCGTTTATCGCCGTCATCGCGCTTGCAAACGCGCTGCTCGGCTGGGTCGGCGATGCTGCCGGATGGAACACGGCCTTGCGCGCGGCATATGGCGGTCCGCTCTCGCTCGAACTGCTCTTCGGTTTCGTCTTCCAATTCATCGCCTATACGATCGGCGTGCCGTGGCACGACGCGATGAATGTCGGGAGCCTGCTCGGCATCAAACTCGTGCTCAACGAATTTGTCGCCTATTCCCGTATGGCTGAGCTGGTCGGCGCGGGTGCGCTCGGCGACAAATCGATCGTCATCGCAACCTACGCGCTCTGCGGCTTCGCCAATTTCTCGTCGATGGCGATTCAGCTCGGAGGCATCGGTCCGCTGGCGGAAAACCGCCGCGCTGATATCGCGCGCCTCGGGCTGCGGTCCGTCCTCGGAGGAAGCATCGCGACGTGGATGATGGCGGCGATTGCGGGAATGCTTGTCTAGGAGCTAGGATATAGGATATAGGAGCTCGGAGCTGAGAGACACGAACTCGCGCGTGGGAATCATGCTCCCATTCCACCTTTCACTTTCCACCTTCCACTTTTCACTTTCCACTTTCCACTTTTCACTTTCCACTTTCCACTTTTCACTTTCCACTTTCCACTTTCCACTTTCCACTTTCCACCTTTCACTTTCCACCTGTATGACCTCATCGACGCGTGTCCGCTGGTTTGCTTTGGGCGACCTCAACGGCTTCTTCGGCCTGATGTTCGACAATCTCACGGTGCTGTCGTTTCTTGCCGGCATTCTGATCTTTGCGTTCGGTTTTCCGGCGGACATCGTGTACACACGGATGTTTCCCGGGACGGCGCTGGGCGTGTTGTTCGGCGATGCGGTGTACACGTGGATGGCATGGCGGCTGATGAAAAAGACCGGCAGATCCGATATTACGGCGATGCCGCTCGGACTCGACACGCCCTCGACCATCGGCATAGCGCTGGTGGTGCTCGGCCCCGCCTTCCTCGCGATGAAGGCCGACGGTATGGCCGTGCGCGATGCCGCGATGATGACCTGGTACATCGGCATGGCGACGATGGTGATGATCGGTGTGGTCAAGGTGGTCTTTTCCTTCATCGGTCAGTGGGTGCAGAGGATAGTGCCGCAGGCGGGCCTGCTCGGTTCTCTTGCGGGCATCGGGCTCGCCCTCATCGGCGCCATACCGCTCATCGACATATTCGGGATGCCGATTGTCGGACTCGTCGCCCTCGGCATCGTCTTCACCACACTCGTGGCAGGCGTCAAACTGCCGTGGAATCTTCCGGGAGTGTTTGTCGCCGTCGTCGTTGGAACCGCTCTGTATTACGCGCTCGGACCCTCCGGCTGGGCAGGCGGCAGCGCCTTTGCCTTCCCCCCGCTCGAACTGCACTTCGGCCTGCCGATTCCCACACTCGACTTCATCACGGGACTTGAGCCCGCGCTGAAATATCTCCCCCTCTCGATACCGTTCGGCATTCTCACCGTCGTCGGCGGCATCAACACCACCGAAAGCGCGCGTGTTGCGGGCGACGATTACAACACGCGCAACATCCTGCTCACAGAGGCCTTTGCGACGCTGCTGGCTGGCATCACGGGCGGCGTTGCACAGTCGACCCCGTACATCGGTCAGCCCGCCTACAAACGCATGGGAGCACGCGCGGGGTACACACTCGCGACCGGACTCTTCATCGGTCTCGGTGGCATGCTCGGGTATGTGTCCTTTGTGGTCGAACTGATTCCCCGCGCAGCGCTGGCGCCGATTCTGATCTTTGTCGCCCTCGACATCATGATGCAGTCGTTCCACGCCTGCCCCTCGCGGCATGCGTGGGCCGTGGGCTTCGCGTTTTTTCCGACCGTTGCACGATTGCTCGCGATAAAACTCGGCAATCCCGAGTACGTGGATCCCGCGCGATTTGCCGCCCTGCTCACAGGAGCAGGCAAGGCCCTTCCGGAACTGCTGGTCATCGTCGCCCTGGGCAACGGCTTCATTGTCACCGCCATGCTGTGGGGCGCCTTCCTCGCAGAGCTGATCGACAAACGGCTGAAACACGCCGCGGCGTATCTCACCGTTCTCGCCGTGCTTTCGTTCTTCGGTGTGGTGCACTCCGCTCTGCCCGACGGCGCCATGTACCTGCCATGGACACTCGACGGATTCGCCGCACGCGTGCCGCAACAATTCGGACTCGCCTATCTTGTTTTTGCCGCCATGACACTGCTGCTGTCATTTACGCGCGGAGCAAAACCACGCGTCGCGGATGGCTGGGAGTAAGCGGCCGGACCACAAGCGCGGCCACGTCGCGCAGACAGGTGGCGCATCCTTCCACCACGGCAGTGACGGAAGAGTCACCAGTACATCACGGACGCGGATCTGCCTCGCACCGGACCGTTGATACCGGTAGATTCGAAACATTCTGTTCCATCCAGTTTCCGACATATTAAAGGGTGTACCATGGCGCTGTTCCGCGGAGTGGGTGTTCTGCTTGTCCTCGTCCTGTCCTGTACCGTACACGCGCAGCTTCATTCCTCCGCGAATCACGCGGACTACCTGATCATCCATTCCTCCGTCTGCGCCGGTCCAGCCGCATTGCATGCACAGTGGCGTGCCGCGAAAGGCCTTGTGTCGATGCCCGTCGACATCGCCGATATCGCGCGCGAATTTCCGGCCGCGGAGTCGCGGCAGTCGCTGCGTGATTTTCTGAGCTACGCGATGACGACGTGGACGCCCCCGTATCCCGCATTCGTTCTGCTCCTCGGCGATAGCAACATCATCCCCACGTGGCAGCATGTTTCAACCGATATGCAGGTGCCGGACACCGCCTATCACGACTGGCCTTTCGTGGTCAATCAAAATCAGAACGACACACAGCCCGACGCCGCCATCGGACGCTTCCCCGTATCCGACAGCGCGGCCGCGGAACTGTGTCTCGCCAAGACGCGGTATTTTACCGACTCGATGCGGCGCGGCGATGTGCCGCTCGACTTTCTGCAATTGATCGACTCCCGGGACGGGGCCCTCTTCGAGACTATTGCGGAGAACGACGCCTCGTCCAATTTCCCCTCGGCCACGCGGCGCGTGATGTTATCCGCGCTCGCGGGCTCGGCACAGTACGCGTCCCGCGAAACCATGTGGAATACGCTTCGCTCGGGCACGCGCGTCCTCTTGTATTATGGACACGGGGCGCGCTGGGGCTGGTCACACGAGCGACTTCTGACGTATGACAACCTGGACTCGGTTGCCCTGCCCGCGTCACCGTTCGTCGTCAGCACTGTGGCGTGTTCACAGAAGGCGCTCACAGGGCAGGAGGAATTATTCGGCACGCTGCTTCTGCGACCGAAGGGCGGCGCGGTTGCGACGATCGGTTCGTCGGGCCTGAACTACGCAGGAATAATTTCGTCCATTCTCACATACGCGCACAGGGCCATGATCAACGACGGTGTCGCGGTCGGCTCGGCGCTGCTCGCGGCGATCCGTGAGCGCAGCGCTGCCTGGGAAGCAATGCGTATGGTCCTCTCCGGAGATCCGGCCCTGCGCCTCCCGCGCGATATAGTGGCGGGAATAAACGGGCAGCCGGTAGGAGAAACGGACTTCACCATTCACGCATACCCGAATCCTGCGCGCGGCATCGTCCGCTTCGACGTTCCGGTGTCGCGCGAGACCGCGTTCGAGATCGACATCTTCAACACACTCGGTGTACACGTCGCACACATCCGCAGTGACGCCGCGTCGAGAGCGATGTGGGACAGTTCACTCATGCCGAACGGTGTGTATCATTACCGCGCACACTCCGGCACGAAGCAGAGTGCGGGCACCCTTCACATACTGCAATAGGCGGATATCACCGAACCGTCGCGTGTGAGAAAGGGGGCGTCCCGAAGCTCACGCCTGACGCACCTTCCGGCTCGTATTGTACACGTTGCCCGCGAAGGGGGCGAGTTTGTCGATCCAAATCATTTCGAGAATGTCGAGGTCGGGACCGTAGTCGTGTGCCGGATCCTCGTTGACCGGCAGTGTCTCGACTATCTCGAAGACAAATGCATCGGCGCCGTCGCGGGTCCAGTCCGCCTGCAGCGCGGAGTTCAGGTGACCGCCCATGGTCAATTGCAGACGGTTCTTTGCAAAGACACCGTGCAGGTTTTTGCTGCTGCCGAAGAAGATCCGTCCGCTGTCGATATGGCGAATCTGGAACACGCCCGCTGTTTTGGGTTCGTTTTTGTATGCCTGTTTGAGTTGTTTTCGCGAGTCCATTCGGGTTTTCGGGAAAAGAGAAAAGGGAAAAGAGAAAAGGGAAAAGGGAAAAGAGAAAAGGGAAAAGAGAAAAGGGAAAAGAGAAAAGCGAAGTGGGCAGAGTTTAGGTAGAAGGCGACGCTGAAGAATGAGTTACAACTTGCAACGGGTTATGGTGAGGATCAAAATGCAGCCGGTGGCTCGGTGCTGCAAATTTGCGTAGTATTGCTCGAAGTCGTTTCCTGTTCAAACACCATCACGGAATGACCATGAACCACAGTCTTGTCACCACCGCCTTTACGATTGACGGCCAGCGCATCGTGAAGAATCTTGGAATTGTGCGCGGTATCACCGTTCGTTCGCGCAACATATTCGGCACGATCGGCGGCAGTCTTCAGACTCTTTTCGGCGGAAACATCACGCTGTTCACGGAATTGTGCGAGAAAACGCGCGCGGAGGCCTTCGACATCATGGTACAGCACGCCGAGGCCATAGGCGCGAATGGGATAATCGGCATGCGCTACGACGCCAACGAGGTGATGCAGGGTGTCACGGAGGTGCTGGCATACGGCACGGCGGTGATTTTTGAAGCGGAATAAACGCCCGCTTGTGCGATATTGCTCCCGGACGTATCTTTGTATTTGTTTTTCTTTCATTCAGGAGCGGTATGCCTCAACATAAGTCTGCAGAGAAACGCGTCAGGACTGCGTCGCGCAAGCGCGCGCGGAACCGTCAGTACAAGACGCGCATGAAGAACATGATCAAGGAGCTTCGCGACACGAAGCAGAAGGAACAGGCGGCAGAGCTGTACAAGAAGGTCTCGTCCATGCTCGACCGTATCGCCACGAAAGGTATCATCCACACGAACACCGCGGCGCACAAGAAGTCCAAGCTGGCGAAGTTCGTTCAGGGCCTTTCCTGATACCTGCCGCCGGTTCACAAGGAGCCGGCGGAAGGTCGGCGGCGCGTCGACCGTCCGGAGTTTTCTCCACGTGCACGACGAATCCCACCCAAGACCAGGCATACAGCGGCGCGGTGACGCGTCGCTTGCTGTCTTTTATGCGCCCACACTGCAGGGAGCAGCGTTATGACGGATGCGACACGCACCGTCGCGGATTGTGACGCCGCCACTGTCCGGCGGGAACACGCATGACCTCGAATCCCGTGATTGACGCACTCCTTTTTGCGGGGGGCGTGATCATCTCCATGCTTATTGCCGCGGGGGAAGTGGCTCTGGACGCCGTGTCACGCGCACGTCTCGAGGAACTCGCGGAAGAGGGGCGCCACAGGGCGTCGACCTGCCTGCGACTGAAAGCCGAACAGGAAAGTGTGCGCGGCGCGGTGCAGATCGCGACCACATTTATACTCTTCCTCACCGCCTTTATCGGGGCGTATCACCTCGACGCGTGGATGGCCTCGCTCGAGCTGGGTTCCGAGACGTGGTGGCTGCATCCCGCGACACGCATCGGTGTGGCCGTGATGACGGCGGCCGTCATGACCGGCCTGTCGCTGGTACTCATTTCACTGTTCGCCAAGGCGCTCGGTTCGCATTATCCCGAACGTGTGGCATTGCGGAGCGCGCCGCTGCTGCATCTGCTGACACGGCTGTTCCGCATTCCGCAGCGGTTGCTGACCCTTTCGGCCAACATGCTGCTGCGCCCGTCGGGCCACACCGCGCAGTTCAGCGATGCCGTGATGTCGGAGGAAAACATCATGGACATGCTCGAAGAGGGCACCAAGGCCGGCGTGCTCGACAAGACGGAACACGAACTGATCGAGAGCATCCTGAGCTTCACCGACAAGACTGCGCGCGAAATCATGATACCGCGCAAGGACGTCGTGGCGGTGGATTACGAGATGGCTCCGGGCGCGATTCTCGAACGTGTGGTGCAGGAGGGGTTCACACGTATGCCCGTGTACCGCGGATCCCTCGACAACATCATCGGCGTGATTTACGCGAAGGATGTGGTGAGTCTCATCGAGCATCAGAACATCATCATTCTGCAGGACATCATCCGTCCCCCGTTTTTTGTGCCGGACACAAAACCCATATCGGATCTGCTTCGAGACTTCCAGCGCAAGCGCATACATCTCGCGGTGGTGGTGGACGAATTCGGCGGCACCGAGGGCATCATCACACTCGAGGACATACTCGAAGAGATCGTCGGCGACATCCGCGACGAATACGACGAGGAGAGCAGGACCTACGACATGCTGCCCGACGGCATCGAGGTCGAGGGACGCATGACCATTTCCGACTTCAACGACGTGGCGCCGTTCGCAATACCTGAGAGCGACGAATACGACACCGTCGGCGGATTCATCACCAAGGTGATGGGGCGTATCCCCGAAGGGCCCGACCGCGCGAGCTGGCATGCCGTCGAAATCGAGATACTGATCGTCAACGAACGGCGCATCGAACGCGCGCGCCTGACACGCGCGGTCCTTACCGAAGAGTAAGTCCCCGACGGTGCGGCAACAGGGCCGGATGTTTTTGCCGGCACATTTCCCTATTTTGCGCCGCACCATTTTTTCCAACATCACCAGCTATCCATGCTCGCACTGGCCTCCCTCGTCTTTGCAGTCGTCCCCATGCTCCTGTACCTGTGGATCATCTGGATGATGGACCGTTACGACCGCGAACCCATCGGGCTCGTGGCCGCGAATTTTGCCTGGGGCGCGTTCGGCGCGATTTTTTTTGCCATCGTTTTGAGTCTGTTCACATCGGCGATGCTCGGGACAGGTGATTTTCTTGACGCCATACTTGTGGCGCCGCTGGTGGAGGAGCCCGCCAAGGCCGTGTTCCTGCTCTTCACCGTGCGCAGCCGCCATTTCGACAACATGACCGACGGACTCGTGTACGGCATGGCCATCGGCCTCGGCTTCGGCATGACCGAGAACTTCATGTACTTCCTCGGCGCCGCGTCGACAGGGGAGTGGGTCGTCCTCGTCGTGGTGCGCACCCTGTTTTCGGCCGTGATGCACGCACTCGCGACGGGCATCGTCGGCGCGTTTTTCGGACTCACAAAATTCCAGGTGCGCGGGTGGCGCGTGCCGCTCGGCATGCTGGGACTCGGAATCGCGATGCTCGTGCACTTCTTCTGGAATTTCACCGTCAGCGTCAACGACGCGGCCGCGGCCGGACTCGGGCTGCTCTTCATCGCGGGAAGCACCGTGGCCGTGGTGATCGTGCTGCTGCTTTCGCTTTCGTACGAGAACCGCGTGCTCCGCCGCGAGTTGATGGACGAAGCTGCGCGCGGCGTGATCCCAGAAGGACATGTGCCGTTCCTCTCGTCGAGCAGCAAACGCAAGATCCGCGGCTGGGTGCCCGAGGGCGTGGACCGCAAGCGCTACGCACAACTTGCGACACGGCTCGCGTTCCGGAAGTCGCAGGCGCGCGCCAGCACGGGCGCCGTCCTGGGAGTGCTCGAGGAAGACGTCGCGCGGCTGCGCGCCGATATCGGCCAGCTCCTCGCAACCTGAGGCGCCATGCAAGCCCTGGCCTCGCTGGTCTTCGCCGTCGTGCCCATGCTCCTGTATCTCTGGATCATCTGGGTGATGGACCGCTACGACCGCGAGCCGCTGAGCCTGCTTGCATTGAACTTTCTCTGGGGCGCGATAGGGGCGATCATCTTCGGCCTGCTGGGGAGCCAGGGGATCAAGGCGCTGCTCGGCACAACCGACCAGCAGGACGTGGTGCTCGTTGCGCCGATGATCGAGGAGTTCGCGAAAGGACTCTTCCTCCTCTACACCGCGCGTGACAGACGTTTCGACAACATCACCGACGGCGTCGTGTACGGCATGGCCATCGGACTGGGTTTCGGCATGACGGAAAACTTCCTGTACTTCCTGCACGCAAAAACAGCGGACGAGTGGGCGGAGCGTGTGATACTCCGCACATTTTACACCGCCGTCATGCACGCCATGGCGACGGGCATGTTCGGCGTGTTTGTCGGAGTGGGCAAGTACCGTTTCCGCCGCCTGCGCTGGGCTCTCGGTCCCGCGGGTATTGCCGCCGCAATCGGCATACACGCGCTCTGGAATCACTGGTCGCTGCTCGACGTGGCCGAACTGCCGATGTTTCAGGGACTGTTCATCGCGCTCGGATTGCTGGTGATACTCGCGGTGATGCAGGTCTCGCTATTCACCGAAAATCAGGTGATCCTCTCCGAACTGCTCGAGGAGGCGCGCGGCGGACTCCTGCCGCAGGTACATCTCAATTACCTGCCGTACAGCAGCAAACGGAAAATTCTCGGCTGGCTTCCGCCGTCGATAGACCGCCGCGTCTATGTGCAGCTCGCCACACGCCTCGCGTTCAGAAAGTCGCAGCTCCGGCACACACGCGGGGATGAACGCGCGCGGCTGCTCGATGAAATAGCGGGCCTGCGCGGGGAGATCGGCGCAATTCTGCGCGCCGAATCCGAATCGGACGCCGCGCGGCTGTACTGACGTTACACGTTACACGTATCCACGTTACAAGTTGCGTGTAACAATGTAGCAAAGTAGCAAAGTAGCAAGGTGGCAACGTTCGTACTTTCCACTTTCCACTTTGCCACTTTTCCACTTTGCCACTTTGCTACATCACCTTTGTGCCACGAATCCCACGTCGGCCGGTTACGTTGAGTCGCCTCTTGGACGTATCTTGTAACGATGGCGGCGGATGCCGCCGCATGTTGCACAGAGAGAATACGACCAATTATGATCCATGTACTGCTCGCTTTCGGAACGCGGCCTGAGGCCGTAAAGCTCGCTCCCGTGATTGCGGAGCTGAAGGCCCGGCCCGACGAGTTCCGCGTGAGTGTGTGTTTTACCTCACAACATCGTGAGCTTTTGCGGCAGGTGACGGACTTTTTCGGGATACGCGAGGATGTGGATCTCGACGTCATGGTGCAGAACCAGACGCTGGAGCATGTCACGTCGGCGGTGCTGACACGGTTGAAACCCGTGCTCGAGGATCTGCGACCCGATGTGCTGCTTGTGCAGGGCGACACAACCACCGTGTTCGCCGCGGCACTGGCGGCGTATTACCACCGCGTGCCCGTGGGGCATGTGGAGGCGGGGCTCCGCACATTCGACAAGTACAGTCCGTATCCCGAGGAGATGAACCGGAAACTGTGCGGCGCGCTGACGGACTTCCATTTTGCGCCGACACAACGCGCCGCCGACAATCTGCTGCGCGAGGGGCACGTGTCCTCCGACGTATACGTGACGGGAAACACCGTCGTCGACGCATTGCAGCTCGGCAGCGGCATACTCGACGCGTGGCCCGCGGGCGAACGCGCGCGACTTCTCGAGGACGCGGGCCTGTCCCAAACAACGGCCGCGCGTATCCTCGCGCGCGACATGCGCCTGATCACCGTCACGGCGCACAGGCGCGAGAGTTTCGGCGAGCCGTTCGAGCACATGTGCCTCGCCATGGCCGACATCATCGACACGTATCCCGACGTGGAAATCGTCTATCCCGTGCATCCGAATCCGAATGTGCGAAACGTGGTGGGACGTGTGCTTGCCGGCCGCGACCGCATACATCTCATCGATCCCGTCCGCTACGAGCAGTTGCTGCTGCTCATGGATTCGAGCGTCCTGTTGCTGACCGATTCCGGCGGCATACAGGAGGAGGGTCCATCGCTCGGCAAGCCCGTGCTGGTGATGCGCGAGGTGACCGAGCGCCCCGAGGGCGTGGAGGCGGGAGTGGCGGTGCTTGTGGGCACCGACCGCGCGCGCATCAGCGGACAGGTCGCGACACTGCTCGACGACCACGACGCGTACACACGCATGGTCGCGAGCGCAAATCCCTACGGCGACGGGCGCGCAAGCGCGCGCATCGCCGACATACTGCAGGCGCGGCTCGGTGGCGGCTGAGGTTCGTCCCATACGTCTCGTCTTCGACGCGCACGCCATCACGACCGCGCGTTCGGGCATCGGCGCATACTCGGTAGAGCTGTGCGCGGCACTGGCGGAGCATCACACCGCGGACGTGGAACTCCACGTCTACGCGCGCGGCCGCATCACACGCGCGCGTACACGCGCCGAACTGCTCGACGTCACCGCGGGCATCGAGGCGGGCGCGCTGTACCGGCCCGGCCATCAGCGCGAAATCCCGCGCCTCGTACAAAAAGGACAACACGATCTTTTTCATGCGCCCGACTTCCTCGCGCCGTACTTTCTCCGCGCCGTGCCGGTTGTGACCACCGTGCACGACATCGTACCGCTGGCCCTGCCCGGCATGCTCGCGCGGTCGAAGAAGACGCGGCTGCTGCCGCTGTATCGTTTGGCGGTGATGCAGGCGTTCCGGCGCAGCGCGCGCATCATCACCGTCTCGGCATTCAGCCGTTCGGAGTTCGCGCGTATACTGGGCATCGACACCTCGCGCGTGGACGTGATACACGTCGCTCCCGAGATCGCCATGTCGGGCTCGCCGTTCCCCGCGCGCCTGCGCACAGCGGCGGCGCCGGGATCGTACTTCCTGTATATCGGCAGACGTGATCCGTACAAGGGCCTCGCGTTGATGCTGCGCGCCTATGCGCGGGCATTGCGCGAGGGGCCGCTTCCGCCGCTGCTCGTCGCCGGCCCTGAAGATCCGCGCTATCCTCTGATGGAACTGGCGCGGCAGTGTGGGGTAGAGGACCGTGTGCACGCGACGGGATACCTCGAGGAATCCGAACTCTCGTCGCTGCTTGCACACGCCACCGCGCTCGTATTCCCCTCGCTCTACGAGGGATTCGGCGTGCCCCCGCTCGACGCGATGGCACACGGCGTGCCCGTGCTCAGCTCGGGCCGCGCGTCGCTGCCCGAAGTGACAGGTGACGCGGCACTCGAGGCCGATCCCGAAAACGAGGAGCAGTTCTCCGCGGCCATGCGGCGCATCGCCTCCGATGACACGCTGCGCGTCACACTCGCCGCGCGCGGGCGCACACGCGCGGCCGCATTCACATGGCAGGCGGCTGCCGCGCGGACCGTGGACGTGTACAGACGCGCGCTCGGAGGCGGAGCATGAATCTGCTCGAAACACTTGGCGTACAGGGCGGCCTGCTCCTCGCACCCATGGAGGACGTCACAGACATCTCGTTCCGGCTCTTCTGCAAGGAGTTCGGCGCGGACATGGTGTTCACAGAGTTCGTCAACGCCGACGGACTCGTCCGCAGCGCGAAACCGACCAAGACGCGCTTGAAACTCCGCATACACCCCGCAGAGAGGCCGATCGGCATACAGATTTACGGAGGCAATCTCGACACCATGCGTGAAGCCGCGCGCATTACCGAGGCGGCCGGGCCCGATGTGCTCGACATCAACGCGGGATGCTGGGTGAAAAATGTCGCGATGCGCGGCGCGGGCGCGGGACTGCTTCGCGATCTGCCCGCGATGGTCGAAATGGCCCGCACGATTGTCGGCCAGGTGCGGCTGCCCGTCACACTCAAGACGCGGCTCGGGTGGGACGTCAACTCGATCCGCATCGTGGAACTCGCGCGGATGCTCGAGGACGTGGGCATCCAGGCCCTGACAGTACACTGCCGCACGCGCGATCAGGGCCACTCGGGCGCGGCCGACTGGTCGTGGATCGAAAAAGTGAAACAGGCCGTGTCCATCCCCGTGATTCTGAACGGCGATGTGTTCACCGCCGACGATGCACGGCGCGCCTTCGACACAACCGGCTGCGATGCCGTGATGATAGCGCGTGGCGCGATCACCAATCCGTGGATATTCCGCGAGGCGCGGCACCTCATCGAGACGGGGGAACATCTCGCTCCGCCGGATTACGCGGAGCGTCTGCTCACCGCCATCCGCCACCTGCGTCTCGCCGCCGAATACAAGGGCGAACGACGCGCGGTATTCGAGATGCGCAAACATTACGCGGCATATCTGCGACACTCGCGGAATGCAAAGGCGATGCGTATGGCGCTGATGAAGCCCGAAACACTGGCGGAATCGGAGGACTTACTCTTTAGTTTCCTCTATGCCGGCGACGAGGGGCCGGATACGGGTCCGCTGCCGGAGGAAATCCCCGCAACACCCGCCTGTACCGACTAAATTCCGCTGTTTCGGGCGTCTGACGGAAAAAATAGCTTGACAGTGTCACTCCTTGTAGTTATTATTGCCGAAGCTTGAGTTACGCTTTCAATCTCATTTTCTACTTTAATAGGCCACTGAAGAGGAGGCACACAATGAAGAAACTCCGCAGCCAGGTGGTGTTGGCATTTGCCACCATCGCAATTGGTGCCGGCGTGTTGATGTCGGGTTGCACCTCGTATGCAACGCAGGAGCAGCTCGACCGCATTCGGCAATTGGAGCGGGAGATCAGTTCGCTCGAATCTTCGATCCAGAACAAACAGTCACAGATCGGATCCCTCGATCGCCAGATTTCGGCGCAGGATGCCAAGCTCGATCAGTGCGCAAAAGACAAGGAACTTGTCAAACAGCGCCTGTCGAACTGGAAGGGCATGTAACGGAAACCCGGGCATCCAAGCAAAGAAACAGGAGATCACATTATGAAACGCAATTATCTGTTTTTGACCATCGTGCTCGGTGCGCTGTTGTGCGCAACGACGCCCGCGCTGTTTGCGCAGGAAGAGGAGCGCATGACCGAGGAGCAGGCGACGGAGAAAATCCGCCAGCTTGAACTGCGGGTCGGCGAGTTGAAGCGCCAGGACGGCACCCTCGATGCGCAGTTGAACGACAAGAACAATCTGCTTCGCCAGAAGCAGGCCGACTACGAAAAGTGCATTGACGAGCTGTACGCGCTTGTCGGCGCCACCCGCGCCGATGTGGAGGCCTACGAGGCCCGTCTGCGCCGTCTCGAAAACAAGGTGTCGGAGCTTCTGCGCCTGTCCCCGATGGATCTGCTCGCCCGAAAGGCCGAAGTGGATGAAGCCGAGGAAGAGTACAAGAATCTCGCGGGCAACAAGATCAGCCTGCTTCCCGCGTTCTACGATCGCGTGCAGCGTATCGGCGAGAACATCAAGGTTCTACGCGAGACGCTGGGCAAGGCCGAGAAGACCTACACCGTCGGCACCTGGGCGAAGGACCGCGACTGTCTCTGGAACATCGCCAAGAAGCCGGACATCTACGGCGACGCATTCCGCTGGCCGAAAATCTGGCAGAAGAACCGCGAGCAGATCAAAAATCCCGACCTTATCTATCCGGGTCAGGTTCTGAAGATCCCCGCTCCGGCGCCGCTCACGCCCGAGGAAGAATCGGCCGCGCGCAAGTATTACCGCTCGAAACGCGCAGCACCGGTGAGCACAGGCGGAACGACGGATCAGCCGAAGACTCCGGAAAACGTCAACAAATAAGAGTCGCGGGCGCAGCGTCCCGCACTCCGCAGAGATATGCGGAAAAACCCTTACATTGCAACGATGTAAGGGTTTTTCTTTGCATCGAGTGAAGAACAAGGACGACGACGGCGTGGAATCCATAGAACGACGAATCAAACTGCCCGCAACGAATCTGCTCGTGCTTTTCGGCGCGAACGATTCCAATCTGCGGCTCATCGAGCAGCGCCTCGAGGTGACGATGATCGCCCGCGGCGACACCATGATACTGCGCGGCGAGGATGCCGCGGTGGATCAGGTGGAACGGATCATCAAGGAACTCATCTTTGTCGTGAACAAAACCGACACGCTCAGCGAGCGCGATGTCACGACGGTGATGGACATCATGACGAGCGGCACCGCCTTCGAGGTGTCGCCCGAAGAAGTGGACAATGTTGTCCTCTATGCGAAGCAGGACTACATCAAGGCGAAGACCGCGGGGCAGATCGCCTACATGAAGGCCGTGCGCGAGAACGACATCGTGTTTGCGATAGGACCCGCGGGAACGGGCAAGACCTACCTGGCCGTCGCGGCCGCGGTGGCCTCGCTGCGCAGGCACGAGGTGGGCAAAATCGTGCTGGCGCGTCCGGCCGTGGAGGCGGGCGAGAGTCTCGGCTTCCTGCCCGGAGACCTGCGCGAGAAAGTGGATCCGTACCTGCGGCCGCTCTACGACGCGCTCGACGACATGCTGCCGTCGGACCGTCTCAAGGCCTACATCGAAAGGCGCACGGTCGAGATCGTGCCCCTGGCCTACATGCGCGGGCGCACGCTGAACAACGCCTTCATCATCCTCGACGAGGCGCAGAACGCCACCAGTCTGCAGATGAAGATGTTCCTCACGCGCCTCGGCGGCAACTCACGCGCCATCATCACGGGCGACATCACGCAGATCGACCTGCCCTCGCGCACCACCTCGGGGCTCGTCGAAATCCGCGAGATCCTGCACAACATCGAGGGCGTGTCGTTTGTGTATTTCGACAAGGCCGACGTCGTGCGGCACAAACTCGTCAAGGACATCATCAACGCGTATGAGCGGTATCACGAGAACGACGAGCATGCCTCATCGTGAACCGGCCGGACCGCGCGGCATCGCCGCGGTGCTGCTGCTTGCGCTGTTCCTCGCGTTTGCGCCCGTGCAGCCCGCCGCGCGCACAGTCGCCTCGCCAACGCCCATCGTCGTGTACGTACTGCCCGCGGGGCCGCAACGCCGCCGCCGCCGCGTCCGGCGTTTCTGATCGACCATATTTCACAGTGACACAAAGGATGTAATCGCATGTTTGAAGAGCACAGCACCATAGCACGAACGGCGCGCCAACGAGTGAATGAACTCCGGGGGTTCCTTTGACATCGACACCAAGAAAAAGGAAATAGCCCAGTACGAGGAGCGCACACATCAGGCCGGATTCTGGGACGACAACATCGCCGCGCAGCAGGTGATGCAGCAGATTTCCGCACGCAAGGAGTGGGTCGATTTCTGGGACAAAGTGGACCGCCGCGCGAGCGACTACGAGACACTGATCGAACTCGCGGAAGAATCGCAGGACGAATCGCTCGCGGCCGACCTCGAACGCGAACGTACGGAGTTGGAGACGCTGCTCGAGGAACTCGAATTCAAGAACATGCTCTCGGGCCCCGACGACAAGCGTAACGCCATCATCACCATCCATTCCGGCGCGGGCGGCACGGAGTCGCAGGACTGGGCCGACATGCTCCGCCGCATGTATGTGCGCTATTGCGAACGCCTCGGTTTCGAGGTGTCGCTCGTCGACGAACTCGAGGGCGAGGGCGCGGGCATCAAGAGCGCCACGATGGAAATCACCGGACCGCACGCATTCGGCTATCTGAAATCCGAAATTGGCGTGCATCGGCTTGTGCGCATCAGTCCCTTCGACGCCAACAAGCGCCGCCACACCTCCTTCGCGTCGGTGTTCGTCTATCCCGAGGTGGACGACGAGATCGTGATCGACATCAATCCGGCCGACCTGAAGTTCGACACCTTCCGCAGCGGCGGCAAGGGCGGTCAGAACGTGAACAAGGTGGAGACGGCCGTGCGAGTCACACACGTGCCCTCGGGCATAGTGGTGGCCTGCCAGCAGGAACGTTCGCAGCATCAGAACCGCGCCACGGCGATGAAGCTGCTCATGTCGCGCCTCTATCAGCTCGAGCGCGAGAAAGAGGCCACGCGCCTCGCCGCCATCGAGGATTCGAAGAAAAAGATCGAGTGGGGCAGCCAGATCCGCTCCTACGTGTTCCAGCCCTACACCATGGTGAAAGATCACCGCACGGGCGTCGAGACCAGCGACGTCCACGGCGTGATGGACGGGCAGCTCGACGCGTTCGCAAAGGGCTACCTGCTGAAATTCGGCAACGCTGTCGCACTCATGTCGTAACCGGACGCGCATCACATGTCCTTTGTCTCCTTCGTCGCCGGACGCACGTTGCGCGCGCGGAAAGTCTCGCGCTTCCTGTCGTTCATGACCCTGGTCGCCACCGGCAGCGTGGCCCTCGGCACAGCGGCGCTGATCATCACCTTCTCCATCCTTGAGGGTTTCGAACGCGAGCTGCGCCTGAACATCACCGGTGTCGCGGCGCATGTGCAGGTCGGCACCTTCCGCAACACCCTGGTGGACGACACACCCGCGACATCCGCGGCGCTCGCGGCCGTGCCGAACGTGGCGCGCGCCTCGCAGTACCTGCAGCGCGAGGCCATACTGGTCACGGGCGATAATATCGACGGCGTGCTCGTAAAGGGTCTCGCCCGCACGCGCGACCTCTCGCAGCTCCGCGCGCGCCTCGTCGACGGTGCCTTCACACTCGATACATTGAACGGCAAGCCCGCCCTTATGATGGGCAGGCGGCTTGCTGCGCGGCTCGGACTGCAGGTGGGCGACCGGCTCGTGCTGGTCGGTGTCACCGATCCCGAGCGGCTCCTCGAAGCACCGAAGATGCAGTACACAATAGCGGGCATGTACGAAACGGGCATGGCCGAGTATTTCGACGATCTGTACGTCTTTGTCGGACTCGGCGCGGCGCAGCGGCTGTTCCTCGCTCCCGGTCAGATCAACGGCTACGACGTGCAGTGCGACACACTCGAGGCGGCCGAACACACCGCGCTGCAGATAGGGCGCGCGCTCGGGTATCCCTTCGATCCGCAGTCGATCTTTTCGCTGTACAGAAATCTCTTTGTATGGATCGACCTGCAGCAGGAACTGATTCCCATCGTGGTGGGATCGCTGATAGTGGTGTCGGTATTCAACATCATCGCAACCCTGCTGCTGCTTGTCATCGAAAAAACATCCGACATCGGCATCCTGGTTGCACTGGGCGCTTCGAAGCGCAGCGTACGGAACATATTCACGGCGCAGGGATTTTTCATCGGCCTCGCGGGATCGGTGATCGGATCGGTGATCGCCCTGGCACTGCTGCTGGCGCAGATGCAGTTCCGTTTCTTCAGTCTGCCGCAGGACGTGTATTACATGACCACGGTGCCGGTGCGGCTCACGCTGCCAATATTCCTCGTGCCCGCCTTCGCGGCGATGCTGCTGTCGACACTCGCCTCGCTCGTGCCCGCCTGGCTCGCATCGCGACTCAATCCGATCACGTCGATACGTTTCCGCTGAGCCGTGTCCGTCGAACGATTCATAGCACGCCGCTACCTGCTGGGCAAAAAACGCTTCAGCTTCATCAACATCATCTCGCTGCTCGCCACGCTGGGCATCGCGTTCGGCGTCGCCGCGCTGATCGTGGTCATGGCGGTGTTTAACGGATTCAACACGCTGGTGGTGTCGATCCTGCAGGACGTCGATCCCCATCTCAAGATCGAGCGCGTGCCGGGTGGAAAGGGCCGCGGCACCGTCGAAGTGGCGGCGCTGCTCGACGCGGGCAAGGGGAGTCTGGTATGGTCGCCCTATGTCGAACGCAAAGCGATGGCTGTGGCGAAGGAGTACAGCAATTTCATCTGGGTGAAGGGATATGATCCGGCGCGTGTCGACAGCGTCTCGGGCATTCGCCGCAAGGTGATACTGGGCCGTTCCATCATACACGAGCCGAACGGCGTGCTGCTCGGGCTCACGCTGGCCGACCGGTTGCGTATCTCCGTCGGCGACACCATCACGCTGATAAGTCCGGCAGGCATGGAGGCGATGCTGACGCAGGTCGTGACGCCGACCATATTTCGTTGCCCCGTCGTCGGCCTGTTCGATTCGAAGAACAAGGTGTACGATGCATCGTACGTGTTCATGCGTCTCGGGGAGGCCACCGAGTTTTTCCGCGGCGGGGAGACCGGCTCAGGCTTCGAGCTGCGTTTCGACGATATAGCCCGCAGCGAGAGCGAAGGCGCGCGCTTGCGGGGGGTGCTGGGCGAGGGCTGGAACGTGCTCACCTGGTACGATCTGCACCGCGATCTGTACTCCGTCATGTCCATCGAGCGATGGAGCGCCTTCGTGCTGCTCGGAGTTATCATCGCTGTGGCGGTGTTCAACATTCTCGCCTCGCTCACCATGCTTGTGATCGAGAAGAAGCGCGACATCGGCATCTTGCGCGCGCTCGGCATGGAACAGTCGCGCATACAGCGCCTGTTCCTGCTGCAGGGAATATGGATCGGTGTCGCGGGTGTGACAGCGGGTCTCTGCATCGGGCTTGCTCTCGCGGGTTTGCAGCAGCAGTTCGGACTCGTGCGCCTCGACTCGGCATTTATCATTCCCGCCCTGCCTGTCGAGATACGCGCCTCCGACATCGTCCTCATCGTGGGCGCCACATTCGCGCTGTGCCTGCTCGCCGCCTGGTGGCCGGCGCGCCGCGCCCGACGCGTCGAGATCATCGACGCCGTGCGCTGGGAGTGACGCCCGTGTCAAGGACCATTTTCTGCGATACGGCCGTCATTGCTTCGCGTCGTGAACCCTTGCTATCTTGCTATTCTTTTACCTTCCGATGAACGATCCGATCCTGACAACACGCGACGTCTGCAAATCCTATGCCTCGGGAACGAGCGCGCAGGCCGTTTTGCGGGACGTGTCGTTCTCGCTGCAGCGCGGCTCCATCACGGCCATCGTGGGCGTGAGCGGGGCGGGGAAGAGCACGCTGCTGCACATACTCGGGACGTTGGACCGTCCCGACAGCGGATCCGTCACACTTGCGGGCACCGACGTGTTCGGTCTGCCCGACACCGAGCTGGCGCGCTTCCGCAACAGACATCTCGGCTTTGTATTCCAGTTCCACCATCTGCTCCCCGAGTTTACCGCACTCGAGAACGTGTTCCTTCCGTCATTGATCGCGGGGGAAACGCGGCAGCGCGCAGAGCAGCGCGCGATGGATCTGCTGGCGCGCGTCAAGGTCGATCATCGCGCACATGCGCGGCCGGCCCAGCTCTCCGGCGGCGAGCAGCAGCGCGTGGCCGTCGCGAGGGCGCTTGTGAACGAGCCGGATCTGGTTCTCGCCGACGAGCCGTCGGGCAATCTCGACGAGGAGAACGCCGCGGCCCTGCACGAACTCATACGCGGACTCAGCCGCGAGAGCGGGCGCAGTTTTGTGATCGTCACGCACGACGAGACGCTGGCCGGCATGGCCGACGACGTGTACCGCCTGCACGACGGTGCACTGGCGCGGCGGCAATCAACAGCAAAAAATTCGTAACACACCGCATACCCTTATTTCGGAGTGACCATGGCAAAAGTGAATCCCCTCCAGGCCAGGAAAAAAGTGCGCAAGGGCGCCTTCATTCAGGAACTCGAGCTTCCGCAGCGTCTCAATTACGTGATCATCGGCATCGGGATACTGACGATCATTCTCGGGTACATCGTGATGGCCGCGGGCGACGACATCAACGCGCTCTCGGTCACCATCTCGCCGCTGATCCTGTTCCTCGGCTACTGCGTGATCGTGCCGATCGGCATCATCTACCGACGTCCGCAGGAAAACAAACAGGACGCGAAGCCCTGAGACACAGTGTTTCCGCGCCGACGTCCCACGAGGGACGGCGCGCAGTCGCCGGCGCGGTGCCGGCCTCACACACGATTTCGCACGATTCAAATTCATAATTCAGAGCAGCCATGAAATTCCCTGTTCTTCACCGCATCGCCGCGTTTTTTGTGTTCGCGTTCTCCTCGGTCGTGTTTCTCATGACCGTGGCTCCGACGCTCTCATTCTGGGACTGCGGCGAGTTCATCACAGCCGCCGTCACGATGGGTGTACCGCATCCGCCGGGAGCGCCGATGTTTCAGCTCATCGGGCGCATGTTCTCGTTCCTGCCGTTCGGGGACCTCGGCTTCCGCGTGAACTTGATGTCGACATTCTCCAGCTCCTTCACCGTGCTGTTTGTGTATCTCGTGAGCATGCGCCTGATGCGCCTCTGGCACGGAGATCCCCAGACCACCGGCAAGGCGCTGCTGATGATCCTCTCCGCCAGCATCGGCGCGCTGATCCTTTCGTTCAGCGACACGTTCTGGTTCAACGCGAGCGAGGCCGAAGTGTACGGCATCGGCATGTTCTTCATCTCGGTCACCGTGTGGATTGCGCTCGAATGGTATGCCCACGCCGGCGTGTTCGATTCCGAGAGGTCGCTGCTGCTCATCGCCTACATCATGGGACTCAGCATCGGCGTGCATCTTCTGTCGCTGCTCGCGCTGTTCTTCGTGTTTTTTGTGATCTACTTCCGCGACCGCGACCGTGTGGACATGAACGTGAAGAGCATTCTGGCGTTTGTGGGACTGATGGCGGCGGGATTTTTTGTGGTGTACCCCGGCATCGTGAAATACCTGCCGAAGCTGCTTTCGAGCACGGGCGGTCTGCTCTTCGTGATCGTGCTCATCGCCGCGATGATCGCCGTCGTCTCCGCGAAGAAATGGAATCCGCATCTGCGCATGGGTCTGCTCGGAGCGCTGCTCGTGGCGCTCGGTTACTCGACGTACGCGATCGTCCCTATTCGCGCGAACGATTCACCCGCGCTGAATGAAAACGCGCCGACAAATCTTGCCATCCTGTACAGTTACCTCAATCGTGAGCAGTACGGCGATTATCCGCTGTTGCGTGGCTCGACGTATGACAACTCGCTGCAGAACATCAATTTCGCGACAAAAAAATTCCTTCCGCGCCGCTGGAATCCCGAAAGTGTGGATGCGTACAAGAATTACTCGAGCGATTTCGAATACATGATGTCGTTCCAGTTCGGAAAGATCTACATGCGGTATTTCCTCTGGAACTTCGTGGGCCGCGCGGGCGATCTGCAGGACGCACCCGTGGTGTTTATGGGTGACGCGGGCGACTGGTCGGAAAGCCCCGGCTATCCGAACCGGTATTACGCCATCCCGCTGCTGCTCGGACTGATCGGCATGTTCTACCACTTCCGGAAGGATTGGAAAACCGCCACCAGCACCACCGTGCTTTTCCTCATGACAGGTGTCGGACTCGTCATCTACTTCAACATGGCCGAACCGCAGGTGCGCGAGCGCGACTACTTCTTCGTGGGTTCGTTCTATGTGTTCGCCATCTGGGCGGGACTCGCGGCCTTCGGCATCTGGGACATGCTCCGTTCCAAAGTGTCGGTGCCTGAAGTGGGCGGTCTGCTGCTCGCGGGCGCGCTGCTGGTTGTGGGTCCGGGCAACATGCTGAAGCAGAACTATCAGACACACGACCGTCATCACAACTACGTCGCGTACGACTACGCGTACAATCTCCTGCAGTCCTGCGACCAGGACGCCATCCTCTTCACAGGCGGCGACAACGACACCTTCCCCGTCTGGTACCTGCAGTATGTTGCGGGCATCCGCCGCGACGTGCGAGTGGTGAACCTGAGTCTGGTGAACACCAACTGGTACGCCTTGCAGCTCAAAAACGAGCGGCCCTACGGGGCGAAGGCGGTGTCGCTGTCGTTCAGCGACGAGCAGTTGAACCGCATGGAACCGCTGGCGTGGGAGACGACCACCGTCGAGATCCCGATCAATCCCGCCACGATCAGCCGCGCGTGGATGGAAGACATGCCCGCCGCAAAGGGTTTGGCGCTGCCGACCAGTTTCGCGTGGACGGTCTCGCCGCAATGGCGGGATGCACGCGGAACCAACGGTCTGCGGAATCAGGATCAGATGATCCTCGACATCGTGCGCAACAACATCAATTCGCGCCCGATCTACTTCGCCCTCAGCACCGCGCCGTCGGATCGTCTCGGCCTCGATCCGCACCTGGTTGTGGAAGGACTGTGCGCGCGTGTCACGCCGTTCAGTTTCCCGACGCAGTCGTACCGCTACTATCCGGCGATGAACGTCCCTGTGACCATCAAACATCTCACGAATCTGGCCGCGGAAGCCGACAGCAACCGCGCCTTCGGTTTCATGTTCCGCGAGCTGAACAATCCCGACATCAACCTCGACGAGGCGAGTTCGAAGATGATTTACAGCTTCCGCCTCCTCTACATGGAACTCGCCAAGGCGGTGTACCAGGAGTCGGGTGACAAGGCGACGGCCGACCGCGTGCTCCAGAAAATGGAGGAAGTGATGCCCGAGGCATTACACGAGATGAACGGAGAAATCCGCACGCAGCTCGCCCTTACATATTTTGTGACGAAGAACAACGAGAAGGCCGTGGCGATGACCGCCGAGGTCGAGAAGTTCATGATGCCCGACGTCGAGAAGTTCATCATGGGCGACCAGTCCAACCGCAACGCGATGTCGATACTGCTGAACCTGTATTATCAGACCGGTCAGTTCGACAAGGGCATAGCCCTGTTGCGCAAGTATCAGCAGCGCAACAACGATCCGAGCGTCGAGGCCGAGATATCGACCTGGCAGGCGCAGCAGACCGTGCGCATGCCGAAGGATTCCTGACACACGCGCGTCCGCGCCCCGCAGGGGGGCGCGGACGTCCGACATCCCCCACAACAAATCCACAGCGCTATGCCACGCACGCTTATCACCGGCGGCGCCGGTTTTCTCGGCAGCCATCTCTGTGAACGCCTTCTTGCCGAGGGGCATGAGGTTGTCTGCATGGACAATCTCATCACCGGCGACATGGACAACATCGCGCATCTTCTCGGCACCGACGGCTTCCGCTTCGTGAAGCACGACGTGACCGAGTACGTGTACGTGGAGGGTCCGCTCGACTACATCCTGCACTTCGCCTCGCCCGCGAGTCCCATCGACTACCTCAAGCTGCCGATACAGACGTTGAAGGTCGGGTCGCTCGGCACACACAAGGCGCTCGGTCTTGCAAAGGCGAAGAAGGCGCGTTTCCTCATCGCGTCGACCTCAGAGGTATACGGCGACCCGGAAATTCATCCGCAGGTCGAATCGTATTGGGGCAACGTGAATCCCATCGGACCGCGCGGGGTGTACGACGAGGCGAAACGATTCGCCGAGGCCATGACGATGGCATACCACAGTCATCATGGCGTGGAAACGCGCATCGTGCGCATCTTCAACACCTACGGCGAGCGCATGCGCATCAACGACGGCCGCGCGATTCCCGCCTTCATGTCGCAGGCCATACGCGGCGAGGATGTGACCGTGTTCGGTGACGGCAGCCAGACGCGCAGCGTGTGTTACGTGACGGATCTCGTCGACGGCATCTACCGTCTTTTGCTCTCCGATTATCACATGCCCGTAAACATCGGCAATCCCGACGAACTCACGATGCTGCAGCTTGCGGAGGAAGTGCTCGACGTGCTCGGATCCACGAGCCGTATCGTGTTCGAACCGCTGCCGGTTGACGATCCGAAGGTGCGTCAGCCCGACATCACCCTGGCGCGCACCCTGCTCGGCTGGGAGCCCCGTGTGCAGAGGCGGGAAGGGCTGGAACGCACGGCGAACTATTTCCGCGCGAAACTGGGGGAGTGAGGATCGTGAAGGGGTAAAGGCGTAAAGGGGTAAAGGGGGAACACGTGACAGGTGACACGGCGCGCGGTGAAACTCTGAGTTTGGCTGAGGCGTTAACCCTCACCCAGGCCCTCCCGTTTCGTGAGAGGGTGACTGATCTATTCTAGGCGGTGTTTATTGGCCGATGCCGTGGGTGTTGACATGGAAGTGAAATGTGGAAAGTAGCAATGTAGCAGAAAGACGTGGCCCAGACTCGCCCGTTCCCCGTTCCCCGTTTACGCGATTTTGCTCTATCCGCAAAGGTGTCGTATATTGGTTGACCATTCGGCGACGTACCCAAGTGGCTAAGGGGGCGCTCTGCAAAAGCGCTATGCATCGGTTCGAATCCGATCGTCGCCTCAAACCCGCGTGACCCGAGAGGATGCCGGGGTGGCGAAATAGGCAGACGCGAAGGACTTAAAATCCTTTGGATTGGAAAATCCGTGCGGGTTCAAGTCCCGCCCTCGGTACGAGAGAAGCCCTGAAGAAACTGCGTTCCACACATGCGCGATGATACGGCCGACTGCGGAGACATGACACACGTCCTACGGCACACGCGCATGTATTTCCGCGCCGCGCTCTGCGCGGCCGTGTTGTTGTGTCTTGCGGGTCAGCAGGCGGGTGCGCAGTACATCCCGGGCTATGAGCGAAAGAACAAGGAGCCCGAGAAACCCGAAAGCTCACAGCAGGAATTTCCGCTGACCGCCGTCGAGGTTGCGGTGAACGATTCCACCTACGTGGTGGGACCGACGGACCAGCTCAATTTCTCGATCTTCGCCGACCGCTTTTACTCCTACGACGTCGTGGTGAGTTCCAACGGTTGGATCGTCATTCCTCTCGTTGGTGAAGTGTACGTGAAGGACAAGACGCTGGCGCAGGTGGCAGCGCTCTCGAGGCGTTCCATCGACGGCGTGTTCCGCAACGCGCAGCTCACCGTGAGTTTGATCCGCGCGCGGCAGATAAAAGTATCGGTGACCGGCGCGGTAAAGACGCCCGGCGTTGTGACCCTGCCCGCGACCGCGCGTGTATCCGAAGCGCTGCTCCTTGCCGGAGGCATCGTACGCGACACCACCGCGCTGCGCGGCATCACCGTGCATCGCGGCAATCAGGTCCTGCGCGCGGATCTGAAGGCCTATCTGCGCAACGCCGAGACAGCCGGCAACCCCTTCCTGATGGGCGGCGACATCGTCCATTTCCCGCGCATCGACCAGCGCGTCGGTGTATTCGGCGCGGTGAATTACGAGGGGCACATTGATTTCCAGGAAGGCGACCGCCTGTACGATTATCTGCGACTGGCGGGCGGACTGCGCTCGTCGGTGTATCTCGACAGCGTGCAGATCGTGCGTTTCAAACCCGACAATCAGAACACCGAGACCTTCTACCTGAACATCACCGGATATCCGGAGAATCAGGAGTCGAATATCGTGATGAAGGCGAGCGACCTCGTTCTGGTCCGCGCCGTACCGAAATACCAGTATCACCGGCTCGTCGTGGTGCGCGGCGAGGTGATGTATCCCGGCACGTACTCGATTGTGCGCGGCTCGACGCGGCTCACCGATCTCATCCGGAAGGCCGGCGGATTCACGCCCGACGCGTCGCTGGAAGAGGCGAGTGTGACCCGCGCGCGCGACGAGAACGAGCGCGACATGGAGTATGAACGCCTCGAGAAGATCAATCCCGCCGACATGCGCGAGGACGAATACGAGTACTTCAAGGCCCGCTCGCGCGAGCGTGTCGGCCAGATGGTCGTGGACTTCAAACGTCTTTTCCTCGAGGGTGCGCAGGAAGAGGACATCATCCTGCAGGACAAGGACGTCATCGAAGTGCCGGTGTTGAAGAACTTTGTGCGTGTCATCGGGCGCGTGAACAATCCGGGCAACATCATTTTCCGCCGCGGCTGGAATTTCCTCCAGTACATCGACGCCTGCGGCGGTTACGGCTGGCGCGCCGACGACGGCGACGTGCGTGTCGTGAAGGCCCGCACCGGCGAGCTTGTGGATGCCGAGGACGTGGGCAGCTACGCCCTCGAGCCCGGCGACACCATCTGGGTGCCCGAAGTGCCGAAGACCAAGTTCTGGGAGGCCGCATTCACGGCGCTCGGCATTTTGAGCCAGATCGCGGGCATCGTGGGCATCGTGATCGCACTATCGAATGTGAGCAGATGAGCGACGACGTCCGGCAACACGACAGCACGTCACAGCCCCGTCACGGCGGCGCACACGCGCTTGCCGCATTCTGGCACCTGCTGCGCGCGGAGCGCCGCACCATCGCGCGCATCACCGCCGCGACCGTGGTGCTCGCCACGGCCTACGCCTTCATCATGCCGCACACGTACTCGTCCACCGTCTCGATCTTCCCGCCGAAAAAAGAGGAACGCGGACTCGGCCTTGCCGACATGCTCTCGGGCGGCGCGATGGAGATGTTCGATCTCGGCGCAACACTCGGTTTCGGCGGGCGTCCCTCGGACATGTTCGTAAAAATCCTTTCGAGCCGCACCGTATCGGACTCGATCATCCTGCGCCACCACATGCAGGAATTTTTCGGCATCTCCGAAAGCCAGTCGTGGCGTCTCGCGGCCACACCGCTGAAGGACGCAACAACCATCGATCCCACGAAGGACGGCATGATCACGGTCACCGTGTCGCTGTCCACCTCGCATTTCCCCTCCGATGAGGAGATCGACAGTGTCAAGCGCAAGGCCGCCGACATCGCCAACGACTACGTGCGCTACCTAGACATCGTGAACCGCGAGAAGCTTGTGTCATCGGCAAAAAATTCGCGGCTCTTCATCGAGGAGCAGTTGAAACGCACGACGGGTGATCTCGCCACCGCCTACTCCGATCTTGTCGCCTATCAGGAAAAGAACCGCGCGCTCATGGTCGACAAACAACTCGACGCTCTTGTGGCGACGGCCGGCGCATTAAAGCTGCAACTGACCGAGGCGAGCACCGAGCTGGGCATCGCCCGGCGCGACCTGCGCAGCGAGAGCCGCACCGTGCGCGAACTCGAGTCGACAGTCGAGGAACTGCAGAAACAGTACGACCGGCTCAGCGCGGGCGGGAGCGACAAGGACTTCGTGCTGGCCTTCGGAAAACTGCCCAAGGTGGCGCGCGATCTTTCGCTGCTCGTGCGCCGCGTGAAGATCCTCGAGGAAGTCAACGCCTACCTGAACAAGCAGTACTACAAGGAACGCGTGCAGGAAGCGCGGGATCTTCCCACCGTGCAGGTGCTCGACCGCGCCATTCCCGCATGGCAGCGCACCGCGCCCAAACGCGCGCAATGGGCGCTGATGTCGCTGGTGCTCGGCCTCGTCGGCTCCGTGGCTTTTGTTGTCGCGCGCGAAACGCGGCGCACGCTTCGTGCGCGTCGCGACGCAACGCGGACGCGCGGCACCTAGCCGGAGCGCGTCGGCATGAGAGCGCACACACTCACGGGCGCCCTGCGCGCGGCGCTTCCGCGGTCGGTGTTCACCGCGGAAGTTGCGATGATCGCCGCGCTGACCGCCGTCGCCATTCTTTTCGGTTCCGCCATCATCCGGCAGCCGCTGTACGCGTTCGCCTTCGCGGCCTTTATCGGACTCGCGGTCGCGATCGTGTGGTATCCGCGTGTTGCCGTTGCTGCGGCATTATCCTTCCTCGTGTTGGTCGAGGAATTCGAACTGAGCAGCACCGAAGCGTTTTTCGAGAGCGGCATTTCCAAATCCATACTCGCGCTGCGCATCGCGGGTGTGAGTTTCCCCGACGCACTGACGTTGATCTTTCTGGTCCCGGCGATGATCCGCGTCTGGCACGACTGGCGCGTGTCGGGTACACCCGTTCTGCGGCCGCTCGACCGTCTCTTTCTTCCGATACTTCTCGTGTACGCCTGGGGCGCGGTGATGGGGCTGTTTCATTACCTGACGCCGAGCCATTTCAGTTGGGAGGCGCGCGACATCATCACCATCATCGCCTGGTATTTCGTCGTGTCGCGCACCTTCTCCACGCGCCGGGACGTGGTGCTCGTGATCGCGGTGATACTGCTCACCTTCTCCGCAAAATCCCTGCTCTTCGCGTATCGCGCCGTTGCGGGCGAGGGACTCTTTTACGGTTTCGATTTCTATCGCCGCGCGCTCGGTTCCGACGTGCCCATGACAGCGCTGCCGCTGGTGACACTCATTGGCATTTCCGTGCTTGTGAAGGATCCGCCGCGCTGGTTCCGCGTGCTGATCATCGGGCTCATCGGCTACTGGAGCGTCTGGTTCGTCGGGTCGCTCGGACGCGCCACGTATCTCGCGGCCGCTCTGGCGATGGTTTCCATCTTCCTGCTCATGCGCCGGCAGGTGCGTCCCGTACACGTGCTGCTGCCGCTCGGCGCGGCCGTGGTGGGCGGACTCGGCTACTACTGGCTCATACTCACGGAGGCGAACCGCGCGCTCGTCTCGAACATGATCGGCACCAGCATCAACTGGGTGGACGCGATCATGCTCTACGAGGACAAATCGATGGGTCAGCGCGTGATGGAGATCATGAACATCAGCGAGACGCTGTCGCGCGGCAACGCGTGGCTGTGGGGCCTCGGCTGGGGCGCGCCGTGGGAGGAACTCGTGGTGCATCATCCCGTCGATGTCGCCTCGTTCGAGCACATGGAAGCCGTGCGCGGCATCCACACTTCGGCGCATATCGACGCGGTGTATTACCTCCTGAAGGTGGGCATCGCCGGCACGACGATTCTGTATATTGCCTATATGCGCTTTGTGCGCACGGCGATGCGTCTGTTCCATCGCGAGAGCGACATGTTCGTCAAGGCGGCCATGCTGGCCATCATCGCGATGATCCTGATATTCCTCCCGAACTTCGTGTACTTTCTCAAACTCAAAATACTCCTCGGCGCCGCGTTCGGCTGCCTGTGCATACTTGACCGCGCGCCGGAGGTGTCGCCCGCGCCGATGACGGAGCGGCCGTCCGCATGAGTGTGCAGACCATTCCCGCAGCGGCCGACAGCGGCCTTTCGCGCCGCATACTCGGCAACATGTCGGCGCTGATGGTCGCGCAAATCCTGTACCGTGCCGTGTCGCTGGTGCTGTCGGTGGTGCTGACCCGTTACCTCGGCGTGACAGAACAGGGACTGTACGGCCTGTCGCTCAACGTCATCGCGATGTTCAGCGCCTTCGCCGACCTCGGCATATCCACACTCGTCATCCGCGACATGAATCAGGACCGCGGGACGGCGAGCGGACTCGTCTCGACCTATTTCGGCACGCTGCTCGTCGCGAATCTCCTGCTCAGCGCCGCGGCCATCCTCGCCGCGTTTATCATCGGGTACGAGACGCGTGTCATCGCGACCATCGCGCTGCTCGCCATCGGGATGTTGTTCACCGGCACCGCGTCGGCATTTCACGCCGCGTTGATCGGCAGGGAGCGCATGAAACGCGTCGCGTCGCTCGAGGCCGTTGTGACCGTTGTCATCGCCGCGGGCATGCTCTCGGTGATCGCGCTCGGCGGAGGCATCGTCAGTCTCGGAATCGTCTCGGCCGTGTCGGGCCTCGCGCGTTTTCTGATATTCGGGCGCAATGCGCGCCGCCTGTTTCCTGAATTACGTTTTGTCTTCGACGCGGCGCGCACACGCGCAATGCTCGTCCGGGGCCTGCCGTTTACACTCAACGTGGGTTTGTACGTGATACTCACGAAGATCGACGTGCTGCTGCTCGAGAGCCGTGTGTCACCGGAATCCCTCGGCCTCTATTCCGCCGCGACACGCCTGACGTTTCCGCTGACCATGCTTTCGATGATGACCGCCACCGCGGTGTTCCCCGTGCTGTCGCGCACGATCCGGGAGTCGTCCGACACCGCCTTCGCGATAGTGCGCCGCGCAATGCGCTGGCTGGGGCTCATCGGATTCGGCATCGCAACCGTGATCACGCTTGCGAGTCCATCGATCGTGTCGCTCGCCTACGGGCCCGCCTTCGCACCCGTCTCCGACCTGCTTCGCATTCTGATCTGGTACATCCCGATTTTCTACTTCTACCAGGTGGTGGGAGATCTGCTTGTGGCGGCTGATAAGGTGTGGGCGGTTGTGCGCGTCAGTGCCGCGATTCTTGTGGTGAACATCGTGGCGAACCTGCTGCTGATCCCCGTGTACGGAGCAACGGGATCAGCGATGACGCTGGTCGGCTGCGAATTCCTTCGCTGCGCCGGCCTACTCGTGACGGCGCGCAGAACCCTATCGTTCTGAATCATGTCCCGGCCGGTTCTTCCCGTGTCGCTGTGCCTGACCACGCTGAACGAGGCGCGGAGCATCACCGCATTTTTCGATTCGGTGAGAGAACAGACCGCGTTGCCGGCGGAGATTGTTGTGTGCGACGGCGGATCACGCGACGGCACCGCCGACCTGGTTGAGACCGAGCGTCTCGACGGCGTCGACATCACCGTGCTGCGCGCGCCGGGCTCAAACATCGCGCGAGGCCGCAACCTCGCGATCGAGGCCGCGCGGCATGAATGGATCGCCGTGAGTGACGCGGGGTGTACACTCGCTCCCAACTGGCTCGATCGTTTAACTGCTCCGCTTCGCGCGGGCGCCACGTTCGCGGCGGGCGGGTACGAACTCCGCGCGGAGACGCCGTTCGAGCGCGCCGCGGCGGCGGCGGAACTGGACATCGAACGGGTGGACCCGGCGGAGTTCCTGCCGTCGAGCAGGTCCGTCGCCTTCCGCAAAGGCGCATGGCGGGACGCGGGCATGTATCCCGAGGAACTTACCTTTGCGGGCGAGGACACCGCGTTCTGTATCAACGCGCGGGCCGCGGGTCACACGATCGTGCCGGCCCTCGACGCGCGCGTGTACTGGCGGCCGCGGTCGAATCTGCGCGCCTATGTGCGCCAGCACCGCCTCTACGGCTATGGCGACGCCGAGGCGCGGAATAAAGGACGTGTCTATCTGAAAATAGCGGTAAAATTCCTGCTCGCAGCCGCGGCGCTGCTCGCTGCCTGTTTCGACCCGCGCCTGATTGTGCTTTCGCTTGCCGGTCTGCTCCTCTACGCCGTACATCTCGGCCGCATCTACCGTTGGAGCGCCATTCCGCTCCCGCGCGCGGCGGCCGCCTGCGTGTTGATTATGGTCAAGGAAGGGAGTCTCCTGGCCGGTTATCTGCAGGCCGTGATACACGGAGCTTTCCGGCGGCAGTCGGGGCGCTGAGGCGCCGGACGGGGTGCCGTGACAGTGCGGGCGCGGTCCGCAGCATGATACTTTGCTCCCGAGTTCGTATTTTTCGCGACTATGCAGTGCGGCATGCCGTCCGGACGCGCGAAAACGACCATGAGAGAATCCGAGACCCCGCCCCGAACCCGCAGCGACACACAGGCGAGCATCGTGTGTTTTGCCGGCAACGACTGGTGGGTGCACAATCCCTACACCGAGAAGCAGTGGATGCGGCGCATCGCCGCGCGTGGACACAAGGTGCTCTTCGTGAATTCGATCGGCATCGGGCTGCCCAGTCTGTCCACACCCCGCGTATTCTCGCGCGTCGCGCTGAAGCTCAAGAGTTATGCGCGCTGGCTGCGAAAATCGGAGGGGGTGTGGGTGTTGACGCCGGTGGTGTTCCCGATGTGGTCGGTGCCGCTCGTCGCGCGTATGAACGTGTTCCTGCTCACGATGCAGGTGCGCCTGCTCCTCCGTGTGCTCGGCATGGCGGATCCCGTGTTCTGGGGCGGACTCCCGACCGCCGCGCTGCTGCTCGACCGCATCCCGCACGATTCGTCGGTGTATTACATCCAGGATAATTATCTCGCGTATTACGACCGCATGACGTTTTCGAGCGTCGTCGAGAATCACGAGACCATGTTCCGCCGCTGCGACGACGTGATCTGCGCCTCGATCGGCATGCACGACGAGCGCAGTCTCGAGCGGCCGCGCGTGCACTACGTGCCGCATGGGGTCGCTCCCGGCTTCCTGGATGCGGGAGTCGCGGCGTCCGCACAAGCGCCCGCGGCAATGAAGGATATTCCGCATCCCATTATCGGATATTGGGGCTCGCTCGAGGTGCTGCAGGATCAGGATCTGATCGCGCGGATGGCGGAGACGCATCCCGAGTGGTCTCTCGTGTTTGTGGGGAAACCGATGTACGACACGTCGCGCATGCGGCAGTACCGCAACGTGCACTTCATCGGATACGTGCCCATCAACGACGTGGCCCGTTACGGCATACACTTCGACGTGGCCGTCATTCCCTGGGTGCAGAACGCGTGGGTGAAGTACAGCGCGCCGGTGAAATTCCGCGAGTACTACGCGCTGGGGAAACCCGTCGTCAGCGCCGACATAGTGGAGGTTCGCAAGGCGCTGCCCGGCGCGCGCACCGAGTCGACCATCGAGGGCTTTATCCGCGCGGTGGAGGACGAATTGGCGCGAGACACGGAGGAGCTGCGCCGCGAGCGTCGCGCGCTTGTGGCGGGACAAAGTTGGGAATGGTCCGCGGGACTTGTCCTCGACGTGATACTGCCCGCCTGATCTCTCATCGTCACGCGCGAGACGTGGCGTGTGGCGGATTCAGGCCGTGATAAAAAGAAATGCCTGCAGGACGAGGTTCGCGTACACTCCCGCGGCGACATCGTCCATCATGATGCCGAAACCGCCGTGCATACGGTCGAACTGCCGCGCAGGCGGTGGTTTGATAATGTCGAAAAAACGAAAAAGGAAAAACGACGCGGCGGCGATGTACCAGATTTTCGGCAGCAGCAGAAGCGCGATCCACTGCCCGACGACTTCGTCGAGCACCACCTCCGAGGGATCCTTGCCATAGTGCCTTTCCATGGCCGAGGCGATGGGGAAGCCGGCCAGAAGGAACAGCAGCGAGGCGGCCGCAAGCGGCAGCCATTCTGAAAAGCCGGGAATAAACCAGTAGAGCACGACCGCGACGGCCGACCCGACGGTGCCCGATGCAAACGGCGCGTAGCCGCTGAAGAGTCCGCTGCCGACAAGCAGCACGAGAGGGGAAGGTCGCGGCGCGCGGTCAGCGGGAGTGTGATCCTGCAACGAGGCCTCGGAGGAAGTGTCGGTTGTCATACAGATACTGGATGCCCGTGTACAATGTGAGTACCGTCACGGCGAACATGAGCACAAACACGACGGTGGGATGCAGCAGCGCGGCGACCTCGGCGTTGTATGAACGCTGAACCCACCCCACGTCGCGCAGGATGATGAGGAGCAGCAGATAGTACAATACCGCCATCTGCAGAAAGGTCTTCGATTGCGCGGTTTTGGATGTGACGATGTGCGCACCGCGCGCTTCGGCGATGGAGCGCAGGACCGTAATCAGCAGGTCGCGAATGATGATGAGCCACACCATCCACCACTCGACATGCCCAAGCGACGCAAAGGCGATAAACGCCGCCGAGGTGAGGAATTTGTCGGCCAGCGGATCGAGAAATTTGCCGATGTTGGTGACGGTGTTGTATTTGCGCGCGATAATTCCGTCGTACCAATCCGTTATCGCCGCGATGAAAAATATTCCCAGCGAGACATGCCGAAACGTCGGATCCTCGGAGACGAAGAACACGTAAAATACAGGCGAGAGAATGATGCGAAGCAGAGAGAGTCTGTTCGGCAGGGTCGAAAACATGCGGCGATCGGGAAAAACTGTGACGAATGCGTAAAAATAGGACATTTGGGACCTGGAAAAAACAACCGTCCGCGATGTCCGCGCGCAGATGCCACGTTCCCCGCACGGCGTCAGGGCGGGGTGTACTGCTACAGCAGCAGAAACAGCGGGTTTTTCCTACACTTCTGTATCACCGTCGATCCGCTGGACATTCACCGCCTGCGGGCCGCGTGTGCTCTCGTCGATCTCGAACGAGACTTCTTCACCGGTTTTCAACTTTTTGTACCCTTCGCCAATGATCGAGCGATAGTGGACAAAAATATCCGGCAAACCGTCTCTTTCAATAAATCCAAATCCTTTTGCGTTGTTGAACCATTTTACTTTTCCACGTTCCACAATACCTCCTCCTACTGAGATAAGATGGAATTTCCCGTACCAACGCATCGTGTCTGGAGTTTGTGAAGACTAGCCCTGCCTGTGACTATGGCCTGGCGTTCGACGGTGCGGGCGCTCCTAACTTCCGCGTGAATGTACATGGATTTGGGCCGCAATGCAATTTCCCGTCCCCGAGAAAAAGTAAAATCGTTGTCATATAATGACTTACGGCGATAATGGGTGGGCGTTTTTTTCACAGGGCCAAAAATTCACGCTTTTTTTGTCGACTTCGGATCAGAATCGACAACGACGGCACCATTTGTTGCGCTTTCATGGTTATATTGGCATCTCTACAAAAAATACACACATTTCGCACGTACCGCATCAATCTGGTTTTCCAGTTCCATGTCGCTTTCGCACCGTAGTATTCTCGGAAAATTCGTCATTTTTATCGCGGTAACTCTCGCGGTTTCCGGGGGTGCCTTTTACTATCTGGCGTATTCAACTGGTACAAACATGCTGCTTGCGCTGGGCCACAGTCGCGCTCAGGGTGTGACATACGTCGGGCAGAATCTCGTGCTGCACTTCATGAATTCGGCCGACAAATCGGAAGTCGCGGAAGGGCTCCGCTCGATTCTCTCCACACCGCGGGTACGTGCGGCGTATGTTGTGTCGGATAGCGGGAGTATCCTCTTCCCACTGGAAAAAAAGGAACAGCAGGCACGCATCGATCTTGCAAGTCTGACGCCGGATCCTGCGGTGCCCGAACATCGCTTTCACCTTGTACGCAACGGGAACAGTGTACAGGAACTCTATCTCAGCCCGCTTCGGAACCGGGGCGGCTGTGAGAAATGCCACGGCACAGAAAAGGATGTGCTCGGGTATCTCGCGATTACGGTTTCCCTGGATGATCTCATGGCGGTTGCGGAGGAGCACCGGACCGGGAACATGCTCGCTCTCGGTTCCATAGTCGCCCTGCTCGGGGTGATGTTGGCCGTCTCTCTGGGTCTGATCATCGTTCGTCCGGTTAATAAACTGAAGAGATACATTCGCGCGTCGGAGATGGCTATCTCCGCGATTGAAAACGGCGAGCCGGTATCCATGCCCACCGCCCCTGTCGTGTCCGGACGGGACGAGATTGCGGACCTGTTCCGGTCATTTTCGCTGCTGATTACGCGTCTCGATAACGCATATTCACAGTTGCTCGATGTACATGACGGACAGTTGCGTCGGGCGGACCAGCTTGCGACCATCGGCGAGATGGCCGCGATGATGGCGCATGAAATAAAAAATCCCATCGCCGGAATTAAAGCCGCGCTGCACATTTTCAGAAGGCAGGGTGGAGTGGACGCCGAACGCGCAGAAATCTACGATGAAATGATAGCGCAATTGGACAGGATGAACACGGTGATCGATGACCTCCTGATATATTCGCGCATGTCGCCGCCGAAACTGCAGCCGCTCGACCTGGCGGAATTGCTTCGGAATCTGCATTCACTTTTCCAGATTTCAGCGGAACGAGCGGGGGTTACCATGTCGTTTGAGCTGGATGCTTCCGCACCCATTGTTCAGGGTGATGAGAAACAACTCCAACAAGTGCTTTGGAATGTGATGCTGAACGCTACCCAAGCCATGAAGTCCGGCGGTGTGATGAAGGTCTCCCTCGAAAACGTGGAACAGCGTGCAACGATCCGGATACAGGACACTGGATCGGGTATTTCGCCCGACGTGCTCTCCCGCGTGTTCACTCCGTTTTACACAACCAAACACAAGGGGACCGGACTGGGGATGGCCGTTTCGAAACGTATCATGGAGCAACACGGGGGCGCCATTTCCATCGACAGTACCGTGGATGTTGGAACGACCGTCACGTTGTCATTTCCACCCTTCGCGGCAATGGAGGACTGATGCGTCCGGAATCGATATTGATTGTCGACGACGAGCGACTGTTGCGCTGGGCGGTGAGGGAAGAACTGACCGCTGCGGGATTTACCGTGCATGAAGCCCAAAGCGCCGCTGAGGCGCGCGCGGTTTTCGAACAGGTCGAGCCGGATCTGGTTCTATTGGATCAAATACTCGAGGACGAAGACGGGCTCGCGGTGCTGGCCTTCATTCGAACAACCGCGCCCGACATACCGGTCATCATGATCACAGCCGTCGACACGTCGGATGTGGCAGTGCGCGCCATGAAACTCGGAGCATACGACTATGTCACCAAGCCGATCAACTTCGAGGAGTTGCACCTGCTCATCGGTCGCGCGCTCGAGCAGACCCTGGTGCATCGACAATATCGCGCAGCGCTTCAGGAACAAGTGAGGGAAGGCGGCGTCTTCGGCATCATCGGCGCGTCCGACGGGATGAAACGCATCATTTCGACCGTGATGAAATTTGCCGGCGCCACGGCATCAACAGTGCTGTTAACCGGAGAGAGTGGTACCGGGAAAGAAGTTGTGGCGCGCGCCCTTCATTCATTGGGCGATAGAAAGGACAAGGCCTTTGTGACTGTGAACTGCGCGTCGATACCGCGTACGCTGATGGAGAGCGAACTGTTCGGTCACGAGAGGGGCGCCTTCACGGACGCGCGTGCGCGTCACAAGGGTGTTTTCGAATTGGCACACGGCGGCACACTGTTTCTTGATGAGATCGGCGATTTGCCCCTCGAACTGCAGGCCGTTCTGCTCCGCGCGCTCGAGGAGAAAACATTTCGACGCGTCGGAGGCGAGCACGATATCGGAGTTGACGTGCGCATCATCGCGGCCACGAATCAGAACCTCGAGACATTGATCGAGAAAGGGCAATTCCGGCAGGATCTGTACTACCGGCTCGACGTCATGCACATCGAACTCCCGCCGCTCCGCACGCGCGGCACCGACATATTGCTGCTCGCGCATCACTTCCTGCAGGAATTCAATACCAAGTTCCGAAAAGAGTACAAGGGTCTGAGCGAAGAAACAAAAAAGCTGTTTCTCTCCTATTCCTGGCCGGGCAATGTTCGCGAGTTGCGGAATGTTATCGAACGCGCGGCGTTTCTTGACGACGGCGAGTACATCTTCTCCCATTCCGTACAGCTCGGGCATCTCCACTCACTCGAAACGCCCGTCGTTCATGAAGCGACAATCGCCTCGACCGCTGAATCGCTGGACGAGCTTGAACGGAACGCCATCAAACGCGCGCTTGGGGCATGTGATAATAACCAATCACAAGCGGCGCGGCTTCTCCAGATCAGCAGGGACACGTTACGCTACAGAATGAAGAAGCACGGGATTACGTAAATCCGCCGATACCTGTGGGTCATTTCCCCCAGATTCGAATGATGGGGGAGTGGGGTAAATAACCCACCACACACATTCGATGCAGGCAAGAGCCGGTTCGAAGAGGTGATAATATACGATTCACGCGCGGAGAGGGGAATTTCATGGTGCGGGAGGACCATCCGCGGTCTTGGCATGGTCATTGAGCATTGATCTCTTGGCAGACACTCCAGTTCCTTGAGAGAGACACTCTTGCACACCTCAGTTCCAAGTTCCCCATCAATTCTGATTGTCGATAATGAGCCCTTGTTGCGCTGGGTTCTCGGTACCGCCTTCGCAGCGTCGGGATTCAACCCCGTCGAAGCGGAGTCGGTCGAGTATGCGTTGCAGGTACTCCGTGGCCAGCAGATCGACATTGTACTCACGGACATGGAGCTGAACGACGGCTGTGGTTGTATGATCACCGACGCGGCGTTCGACAAGGATCCGACAATCCCGGTTATCATGATCAGTGCGAGACATGAATCAGGCTTAGGCCTCTGCACAAACAGGGGCAATATCTCGGACTTTATTCCCAAGCCATTCGATGTTGATGTCGTGGTGCGCCGTGTCACAACCTTGATGCATTGTTCACAGACTTCACTCTCTCCACATATCTCTGATCCGCACTTAGATCAGTCTCATCCCACCCAATCCATTCCTGGAGGTTTTTCACAATGAGACAATGCATCGCAGCACTTCTTTTCCTCGCCGTGTTTGCAGGCACGGCCGGTGCACAAATCACCGGTTCCTCGCACGATTTCAAAAACTCCACGACGTACACGTGGAACACGACCGGAGAAATCTGCGTCACGTGTCATGCACCGCATAACGCGGCGCAGAAGACGCAGGGTCCGCTCTGGAACCACGCGGTATCCACGGCGAGCTACACGATGTACGACAACACGTCGACGGGAGCCAACAAGACCACCGGGACCCAGAACTCGACCGCACCGACAAGTCTCGGTTCTGCGTCGAAAATCTGCATGGCCTGCCATGACGGCTCCGTCGGCCTCGGTAATTTTGGCGGTACCACAACCAACACGACGTATCTCACCGGTTCCGCCCTTCTTGGAACGGCGCTCGATGATGATCACCCGATCAGCATCACCTACAACTCGGCGCTTGCGACCGCGGACGGAGAGCTTGCGGATCCGTCGACAACAAACGTGACTTTGTACGGTGCAAGCACGCCGCAGGGTCTGCTGAAAGATCACATGCTCTACAATGACAAAATCGAGTGTGCGAGCTGCCACGACGTACACAACAAGAGCGGCAGCTCGACAAGTCTGCTCAAGAAGAGCAATTCGGCGAGCGCTCTCTGCCTCACCTGCCACACCAAGTAAATCATCACATCGCCGCGTATGCAGAGGTGCGGCGTGTCCGCACCTCTGTGTTATAACACACGAGTATTCTGGACGTATGCATAGATCTCTCCATTTTCTGCTTCTCTGTCCGATTCTGTTCGCCGCATGCGCGGGGCCCGCGGCTCTCGGCCCGACAAACGAGTATATCATGTATCCCCCGCCACCACAGGTGGCGCGTGTGCAGTACCTGACGAGTTTTGCTGAGGACCGTCGATTCGCCTGTCGCGACGCGGGCGGAGTTTTAAGCACTATTCTCGGAGACGACGCGGGGATTCACCTCATCCGGCCCTACGGTCTCGCCACACACAATGGAAAATTGTACGTGTGTGATTCCCGGGTCCACGGGCTCGTCGTGGGAGATTTTGCGAAGGGCACGCTGAGCGCTTTCCAACCGCGAGGACAGGGACAACTGCGTGTCCCCATCAATTGCGCCGTCGATTCTTCGGGGAGAGTGTACGTGGCCGATACCGATCGAAAACAAGTGGTGATCTTTACGCCGGAATTGGACTACATCAACGCGATCGGTGACGGAAAAGACTCGAAACCCGTGGATGTCAAATGCACCTCCGGCGGCGTCTGGATTCTCGATATGCTCCGTCATCAGGTGCAGGTGTTTCCGCACGGTGGCGGCCCGATGGTACGAAGTTTCCCGGACACGACAGATCCAAAAGCCCCGTCGTACCTGTTTTCGCCAACGAATTTTGCCATATGGTCAGACCGCGTCTATGTCAGCGACATCGGCGATCAGAAAATCAAGGTGTTTGATCTCGAAGGAACGTATATCACAAGTATCGGATCGCATGGAAATCAACTGGGACAGTTCGTGCGACCGAAGGGTGTGGATGTGGACCGCGATGGCAATCTGTACGCCGTTGATGCGGCGTTTGAAAACGTACAGATTTTTGATAAGGAAGGCCGTCTCCTGCTGTTTTTTGGCGGCCCATATCACGGCCCCGGCGACTTGAACATGCCCGTCAAAGTATTGATCGACTATGAACATGTCGATCATTTCAAAAAGTACGTGGCGCCGGGTCTTGTGTTGAAATACCTGATCTTCGTCACGAATCAATGGGGATCCGATCTGGTAAACGTGTACGGCTTTGTCGGACCATGACGCGGATTGTGTTTCACATACTGCGACGGATGACAGCAGTATTTTTTCCGGTGTGCGTTTCTGTCTGTGTGTTCGCGGGCTGTGATACGGGCACCGACACCAAGAATCCACCGAGCACCTTCATCGAAATGGTGACGTTGAATGGCGGAGCCTTCCGCATGGGAAATATCAACGGATCCGGGGGACAGCAAGACGAGCTTCCCGTGCATCAGGTGACTGTGCATCCGTTCATGATCTCGCGGTGCGAAGTGACACAGGAACTCTACGTGCGAGCAACCGGGCGTAATCCGAGCATCCACACAGGTGTCGCAAAACTGCCCGTCGAAAACATCGACTGGTACGAGGCCGTGGCCTTTTGCAACTCACTCAGCGCGCTCGAGAATTTTACGCCGTGTTACACGGGCATCACCGAACGAAACGTGCAGTGTGATTTCGGCGCCAATGGATACCGGCTTCCGACAGAGGCCGAGTGGGAATTCGCATGTCGTGCAGGGACGAGCACGGAGTACTCATCCGGTGACAATGTCAACGCGCTGTCGGTTGTGGGTTGGCATGCGGGGAATTCCGAAGGCACGACACACCCCGTCGGGGAAAGGGAGGCGAATGGGTTCGGCCTGTTCGACATGCATGGCAATGTGCTGGAATGGTGCTGGGATTGGTATTCGGCGTCGGCATACGGGGCAAATGCTGTGCAGGACCCGCGGGGCCCTGCGTCAGGCGCGGAAAAGGTGCTCCGCGGAGGATCAGCATTTCTGCTGGCGACAAATCACCGTTCATCATGCCGCAGCGCGTATCTGACGCCGGGAACAAAAAGGCGCGACACAGGCATGCGCGTGGTCCGCAGTATTCCTTAATATGACGCACATGATGTTCCGCACACTATGAAAAATCGGCTTGATATCATTCTGCTCATTGCGTGTCTACTGGTCGGCCTCTCGGAAAGCCAGGCACAGGATTTCTTCACGCTTCTGTATCCACGCGAGAATCCACGCGTCTCGAAGGTACGGACAGTGTCGGTCATCGGGCGGTCGGACTCGAAGGACATCGCGCGTATCCGTCTGTTGACGCCAGCCCGTGCCTCGATTTGGTTGCGCATGTCGACCAAGGAGGACAAGGATGGATTTGCATCCGCGGTCAAAGCGCTGTTCCCTGAACGATTTCTCCTGAGCAAAGCGGTATTCACCATGTTGTACCCTCAGGCGAACAAGGAGAACCGTCAGGAATTGACGTTTGCCCTCGAGAGCAACACGGGGCTCAAGGAATTTTGGGCGAGCGAGCAGTTCAAGAACATATACGCGTCGCTGTTCCGGCATTCAATCGCGAGTGTCCGCGTGGAAATCGAGGGGTGGACGGCCGAAATCACCGAGACGGGAAACGCGTCCTCCCATATCGCGAGCACCGGGATTTTTGTGCTTCCTACCACACTGACCCCGGGCAGCAACAGTCTTGTGCTGCAAGGGCTTGATGAGAAGGGGAAAGTGCTTCAAAGCGCCGAGGCGGTATTTTTTGTGCCCACCGAATTTCTTCCGATACCGTCCTCTGTTGGAGAAATTCCGTATTTCCACAGTACCGTATACTCGGAGACCTGCGCCGACTGCCATGCCATCGACATTCCCGCCTCCGCCGCCGGCGGGGGCTCGTCGATGAAGGAGTACTGCGGACCCTGCCACGCACCCATGGTCACGCGAAAAAACGCGCACGCACCCGTTACGGACTGGGATTGCCTTACCTGCCACGATGCGGCGGCGAAGCAGCCGTTCGCGCTTCATGCGAACAAGGATTTCGGCACGGCCGTCTGCGGCGAGTGCCATGGCGACGCCACCGAAGCCGTGGAAAAAAGCGAGACACAGCATTTCCCCGCGACGGATCGATGTATGCAGTGTCACGATCCGCATGGCACCGACGAACGCGCGTTGCTCGTCGATAAGGTAAATACGATCTGCGCATCGTGTCACGCCGAGATGGCCAAGACACCTCATCCGATCGCCAACCATCCTCTGACGACGGTCGAACGTCCCTCGACACAGGTGCGTCGCCTCGATTGCGCATCGTGCCACCTGCCCCACGCATCCGCCCTCCCAAAACTTGTGCGCGGGACCGGCATGGCCCTGTGTTCCACCTGTCACGATTATTGACACACGCGTGAGAGTGCGATGTAAAACCCTCGCTCTTCTGTGCCTGTGCGGGACACTTTTCGCGCAGGCGCAACCCGACAGCGCGGCGGAAGCCCGCTCGCAGATCGGCTTCACGATGCATGGTGCCACGGGACTGTTCCTCGCTCGTTCGCCGTTACTGGTGGAGCCGGGAAATTTTGTGGCCGGATTTTCGGTTCTGAGCGAGGCCGGCTCCGGCGGCATGTTCATACAGCCGATCGCCATCGGGTATGGCGTGGCGCGAATGTCGGAAACCTTCCTTGTGTTCTCGCCAAAGCTGCGGGATGGGAGCGATGAATTCCACGACGTGCGCATCGGGCTCAAAGCGCTTGGATTGGAACTGGGCATTGGCAGCTTTGCTGTCAGTGCGGAATACTGCTCCACGGAACTTGCCCGCAACGGTGTGCAGGTCGACACATGGACAAGCGTTGCGCTGCAAACAATTGTGGGAATGCACATCGATAACCTTCAGGTCTTCGTCACCGGCGGTGTTGCACACACGCTCACTGCAACACCGCATGCACGACGCGACCGACTGCTCCTTGAGATCGGGATTTCCTATCCGATTCTGGAGTCGCTCCTTGGCATGGTCGAAGTGGGGAGCATCGGGAACGTCGTGCCGCGTATCGACTATTCGATGCGGGCGGGTGTACGCCTCTTTGTCGGCGGGCACCTGCAAATCAACGCGGGGCTATCAACACGGAACCATCGCGGGGCGCTGCAATATGGAGCTTTCCTTGGCGTAGGTTTTTCGACGGCCCGCCTGTCTGCACAATCGACGGAGGAAGAGGACCCCCACTACCTGCCGGAACTCCCGGACCTCGACAAAGTACCAGGCGTTGAGCAGCCCTAGTCCAACCGCCGCTGTGAAGATGCATGATCCACGGATTGTGTCTATGCAGATGTTCACCACTCCATCAGGCACTAATCGGATCGTCCTTATCCGTTATATACCCCATGTGGGGCAAATGGCCCATGCCGATGCTGAAGGTGTTGGAGCGGACGCGAAAACGGTGGAAAAACGGATGTGGAAGGCGCCTCATTGGACCAGAATTCCAGCATGGAATTTGTAGGTACTAGTATAGCCGGACATTCCACATGAATGTCATCGAATAGCACCTGAATATGCCCACCTGTCATCGATACTTCTACCTGCACACACTCGTCCTGAGTCTTTTCATCGGGGCGATCGGTGGACATGACGCGGGCGCACAGCTTTCCGCGATTCGCGCGGACATTCAGAACACCCTCCGGTATGATGATCGGTCGCGCATTTCCCAGTCTCCCCTCGAGCGTACGTACAGCCAAAGATACCGTCTTGACGTGGACGGATACGTCTATTCGCCGAAACTGCTGACCTTTACCGCGTCCACATCCTACGTACGTGAAGCGTTGCAATTTCGTGTTGCCGACCGACCGGTACAGAAACGCGATTTCAGCGACTGGGGCTTGTTTGAACTTTCGGCCACACTGTTCCCGAACAACGGTTTCCGGCTGCGGGGTTTTCTGCACAGGCACGACATGACTTCGGCACAAAGCGGGGCGGATGCGCTCACGCCGGGATGGAGCGCGGTGAACGACACCCGCGTGCAGCGATACGGCATCGACATGCACATCCCGGGCAACACGTTTTATCCCCGCGTCGATCTGCTCGTGACGCGCGATCTGCTCAAGTGTATCACCGTGTGTGACGAACAGTACCGCCGGGACGATCTGGTGATTCTCAGACTGGGAAACAGTGCCAACAACGGCGCATCCTACGCGGCGGATTACCGCGGGATGTTCCGTCGCGATTTTACCGTTCCCGGCGCATCGGACGAACACCAGATCCTGATAACAGGCAGATCGGAAATGGCCGGCGCGATGACCGTGAATGTGACGGGCCAGTATCAAGCGCGCGCGCCGTTCTCGAATCATTCGGTCGACGTGATCGGCGACTACGGCGAATCAGAACGAGCCCGCCATCGCGTTCGCGCCACCGCCACGGGAAACAGGTTGTCGAGCGCGCTCAGGCAACAGGGCACCGAATACCAGTTTGAGCACAGGAGCTTTCTTTCACTTTCATCATCGATGCGCGCCTCGGCAGGAATGGGCGGCAACGTGCAATCGGCGACAAACGGGATAGATCAGCAAAGCGCGGATCGATCATTCGTCGCACTCGACGGAATGTACAACGCAGGATCCGAGGCGTTGCATTATGAACTGTCCGCGTCCGTCGAGGCGGCGCTTGTCAAGAAATTCGGGATGGAGCGCGGATATTTTCAGGCAAGCAAGGCCGGAGGCGGAATCGCGTGGAATGCATCCGAACATGGCATGGTGACACTGCGCAGTGACATCGCTCACGAATACAGCCAAAACGGCGATGATGCGTTGCGAAACGACGCCCGCATAGAGGGCCGCATGACCACGGAATCCGGTCTGATACTCGCCGTTCGTGCCACGAGATCCGATGTCTCGTATACAGGTTCACAGGCGTTTATTCGATCCGCGGTGACAGGATTCGAAGGAGAGGCAAACATCAACGGACTGTCGTTCTGCATCGTGAACCTTCTCCATTCCGAGCGATGGTCGTCCGCCGTGTTTTCCGACCGCAGCAGTCTGAGCAAGGCGGAACTGTTGATTCCGCGGCTTCTGCGGAATCTGGACCTGCGATTCAACGCCCAGCGGACCGCGAGTTCGTTGACCGGATTTCAAACTTACCTGCTCGAAGGCGAGCTGCGGTACCGCTTTCATTCCTTTCTCATTTCCGCTCGCGTTCAAAGAAACCTGACCGGCCGCCTTGTGAGCGATTACATGGTGCTCGACTTCAGGCGACCCATAGACATCTTCTTTCGATGAAACCACAACAGCGTGAATCCGCGTATCGGTATCTTCCGTGCGCCGGTCACCACAGACTCCGTATATTCGTTTCAGTACCGGAAGCGGGTCCGGGTTCTCCCGCACCTGAGCCCGAACACATCAGGGCCGCGCAGCCCGCGCTGCGCGAGACAAGCACGTGAGAGGCATGATATCGTGAAACGCAGCATCCTGATCATAACGTTCCTGATTGCACCCATTGCATTTCATGCGCAGAGCATCGTGGGCACGAAGCACAATCTCTCCGCGGGAAGTTCCGCAACAATCAAGGCCGGGACAGAATCGGAGCTGTGTGTCTTTTGTCACACGCCGCACTCCGCGCAGACCACCGCGCCGCTGTGGAACCGTGATCAGCCCTCCTCCACGTACACGCTGTATTCCAGCGACATGCTCTCATCCTTGTCCTACACCAGCCCGTCGCAGCCGGGATTACGTTCCCGTCTCTGTCTGAGCTGTCATGACGGCACCATCGCGATAGGCAGCGTGTATCGCACCGCGAGCGGCACAACACCCATCAGCATGACGGGGGGTGTCACAACCATGCCCACAGGTGCAGGCGGGAATCTCGGCACGGATCTTCGGAACGATCATCCCGTCGGTCATGCGTACAGCGCGTCGTTGGACCCGCAGTTGGTGACACGGAGCTGGCCGTGGACGGGGAACGTCCTGCTCGAGCCAAATTCTTCCAGCGGACGGATCGAATGCATCACCTGCCACGATGCGCACAAAAATCAGAACGGGTACTTTCTGCAGATGTCGAACAGCAACGCAGCGCTGTGCACGTACTGCCATACGATGTCGGGTTGGAGCGGCTCCTTGGTCATACACCGCACGTCGACCCAGACGTACACACCCGCGGGGGGAAGCGCAACCACCATCGGCGAATGGGCGTGCAGGAGTTGCCACAAATCGCATGGAGCGGGCAGCGGGCCGTACATACTCAGATTTGCCGAGGAGGCCACGTGCCTCCAATCCGCCTGCCACGGTTCCTCCGCGCCCGCCTCGACAAAAAACATCGCCGGGCAGTATTCCAAAACGTACAAACATCCCACCTCGAGCGTGTCGGGAGCGCATAAAAACGAAGCACCCCAGGAATCCGCGTCAAATCTCGGCTCGTCGAGACACGCCGAGTGCTGGGACTGCCACAACATGCATACCGCGGAGGGGACGGTCCACACGGGTGCTACACGCGACATCGCGGGCACGGGCGGCAGCGGTGTGTTGAAGGGTGTATGGGGAGTAGAACCGACCTTCGGAACGCTCCCGACAACGATGACGAACAACAGCAATACCTGGACTCCCGTCACCGCCTACACTGTCGTGAGTCCCGCGGTAAAAGAGTACCAGATCTGTCTGAAATGTCACTCGGGATACGCATCGGGATCGCAGCGGAACATCGCGGAGGAAATCGATCCCCGCTACCCGTCCTATCACGGCATCATGAGCGGAGGGACGACAAACGCCAACTGCACAAGCACCACCCTGTTGGCGCCATGGGGAAGCTACGCCAGCAGCGGTCGTATTGTATGGTGTTCGGATTGCCATGGCAGTGACGACACGGGCACACCACCGAAGGGGCCCCACGGATCTAATATCGATCAGATGCTCAAACGCACCATCACCAGCGACGCCACAAACGGCACGCCGCTGTGCAACATGTGTCACAATCCAACACACTATTGGTCTGGAACCGGCTCCGGCTCGCGATTCACACGTCATCCCAACAGGGAATCAGATCACAAACGCGTGAAAGGATGTTTCACCTGTCATATGTACGATTTTAATTCGAACGCCACGTACGGCGGCGGAAACTATGGCGGAAATACCGGAGCCATCTTTGTCCACGGCATGAACAAAAGATATTACTGGCGCGAGAGGGTGGCCAGCAGCACTATCGCCCAAAGTACGATCAAGGCACTCTCAAGCGCCTTCATAGCAGGATACGTGGCCGACATCGATTTTACGAACCGGATCTGCTGGACCGAAACCCCGGGGAATGCCGAATTTCAAAGCAACTGTAATTACAATCACAACAGTCGCACGTATTGAGAGCCGGGGAGTTGTTGCGATTTCTGATATCCCCCCGTTATATACTCGCGCAGCTCTTCGCTCTGATGTGTCTTGTTGTTGCACGGTATTTTGAATCTGCGGAAAGCACGGAATCCATCGTCGCACAGGCATTGCTCGCATCGCTGGGTGTGCTGACATTCTCGCTGCTTGTCAGCGGAATATCGCGTACGCGCAACCTCCTGAGGCGCGGGCTGAATGACCTGCATACTCGTGCACGCAGCCGTACATTGTTTCTCGATTCCGCTGTCCGCTCCGATCACATCGACGCCTTTCTCGCAGGTCGCGCACGCGAACACCATCGCACGGGTGAAGCGGCTGTGTATGTCGTTTCGTATGGTACCGCAGGACCGTGGTCGTCGGTTGTGCTGCATTTCGGATTGTGTATTGTCTTTGCCGGGATGATTGTCAATTCCTTGTATTCCCTTGAGGGTGTGTTTTCTCTCACGGAAGGAGAATCGGTCGATGTGCGTGGCGACCGGCTGCGACTCGTGCATACAGGCGCGCTTGCGGGGAAAATTGACGAAGTATCATTGCGTGTGAATCTGGCGGAATTCCAGAAGTTGTACCGGGTGGAGAATACATCGACCTCTTCATCCCTTCTCGCGATTCAGGAGAGCGGCGGGTGGATCACACAACGTGTGCATGTGAACACAGCCATCGAAGCGCGCGGGTATACCATACACCAGGGAACGATGTGGGGGTATTCTCCCGGCCTCTATATCGCAGACTCGGCGGGGCATGTGATATTTTCCGGCTATATGCGCATCGCGACCATTCTGCGAGACGGCAACACGCGTTTTGCTGACAGCACGACCCTGCAGGACGGGACAGTGCTGAATATCGAATTTACTCCTCCGGCAACTGCTGGTGAATATTCCGGAGCGGCCGGAGTATCGAACAACACCGTGCCGGTCATCTCGGGATTCCTCTCCGGCAATACCTTCGGGCGTCAGCTATTTCACGTGGCATTGGGGAAGGACACAACCATTTCGGGTATCACGGTGGCATTTCCGGAACTGCGGCATTGGTCGCAGTTCGGAATAAGCAGGGATCCGGGACTGTGGATTGTTGTCGCCGGGCTGGTCTTGTGTATTGCGGGCATTACCCTCCGCGCGCTGGTGTCGTATCAGCGCCTTGTCCTGATCCACGATCGTCAGGAGGGCGCCGCGATGATCCGTCTGTACTTCGAGTCCGAAAAACCATCCGAGGAAAGCGACGCGGATGTATCAGCGATTGTCTCGGCGCTTGTCAGCGCTGCCGCTGTTGCGGATCCACCCCTGCTCCTGCGGGAAGCCGACGGAGGTGCGCATGTATAACATCGAACTCGGGTTGTACTGGACTGCCACCGCTCTGTACGCACTGTCGTTTCTTCTCATGCTGCATTTTCGGAGGCGAGGACACGTTCCGATGCCGGGCCATGCGCTACGGATGCTGCAGGCGGCCGCCGCGGTGCATACGGCGACGATCAGTGTGCGCGCGCTGGCAACCGGGCGGCTCCCGTTCATCGATGTGTACGAGTCGATTTCCGCAAGTTGCCTCATCGCGGTCATGCTCCTGATGTTTTTGCATCAACTCGATCGAATCCCGTCGCACCATGTATCCGCTTCCGCGCTGGTGTTTGCGCTGCTGCTGCTCGGTGCGGGAGCGATGATGGACGCGGGTAATCCCCTGTCCGCAAACTTATACAGCACGTGGTTATATATACACGCCACCGCCGCAACACTGTCGAAGTCGATGTTTCTCGTTGCCGCGATCGGTGCCGCGTCGCGCCTTCGCCCGGCGCACACAGGCGTGGCACACACCACGGCAGCGGTTGTGCGAGAGTCCGATGTGTGGCGTCTTTTCCTTGCCGGATTCCTTTTCCACAGCATCATGCTTGTGTCGGGGGCTCTCTGGGCGGACGCCGCGTGGGGGAGATATTGGGGGTGGGACGCCGTTGAAGTGGGCTGTCTCGGCGTGTGGATTCTGGTCGCGTCGGTATTTCACATCCGGGGACTTTCCATTGTCTCGCACCGGGAAACTGCGCCGTTGTGTATTATAGGCGCCTCGGTTCTTGCATATTTTATGTTATGGGTCGTGGGATCCATCGCCCCGACGATTCACATTCATGGATGACCTGATCCCGCGCCGGCCGCGTCCGGCGCTCCGTATGCTGAAGGCGCCTGTTGTGCTGCTTGCGACGGGTGTGGTCCTGGCCGTCGTCCTGTTTTTCGGCACACGGTACTACTGGGGCAGTGTGGCCGATCGTGTCATGCTCGAAGCCGATACAACACGATTCGACGAGGCACCGGTGTTCATCACATCCATTCCGCTCGGACGGGACGGACAGGTGTATCGGCCATACTGTCTGGCCGAGTCGGGTGATTCACTCTTTGTTGTCTATGCCGAACAACCCTTCATCGACGTCTATGACCGGGATTTCCAACGGCTGTCGTCGATACACCTCGAAGGCCTCGAGGGCGGACTCATCAGCGCGCTTGCCGTGGATAACAACACGCTGTACGTCGCCGATCTGCGCGGGAAAGAGATACGCGTGCACCGGCGCGGAGGAGAATTCATAGAATCGTACAAGTGGCTGCCCGATGCCGCGACACGCATCGTTCCGCACGCACTGGCATTGCGTGATGGCATCCTGTATGTCACCGACGTGGCGAATCGACGGCTGCATGCGATTTCCATATCCCCCATTCCCGGACTGCGCGAGCAGGGAGAGCTGTTGTTCTCCACCACACCGGGATCAAGCGGGAAGGCGGGATTCGAATACCCCTCGTGTGTCGCCGTCACTCCCGACGGACGCATGCTCATCTCCGATCTGTCCGCGGGGGCCGTCTACGTTTTCGGCTGCGACGGTCGATTCGGCGGTACTTTCATCAGCGCGGCTCCACCTGCAAAATTTGCTCCGGCGGGCATTGCCTTCGACAATCTGCCGAGTCCGTCACTTCTGGAACAGTCCAAAAAGAGCTTCGATCCTTCGGGTCTGCTCCAACAGGGAAGGGTGCATATCGTGGACCGGTCCTCGCGTTCGGTGCGGGTCTTCGACGCGACAGGAAAAGCAGTACTTTCGTATGGAGCAGACCGGCTCGGTATCCCGAACGGGATACTGATACATGTCGCGCGGCGGTTGATCATCATTGCCGACACGCAGCAGGGCTGTCTGTTTGTATACAAATACTGACGGCATCGTGGCAGCCATGATACTGTTACAGACGAATCACCTTGTGTAATCGGACGACCACCATGTCGATACGATATTATCTCCCTGTACTGCAGATGCTCGTGCTCGGCGGCGCGATCGCACAAAACACACAGAACCAATGGCCTCCTCCGCCGGCCGAGGCGCGGATCCGCTATATCACCAGTTACGGCTCGAACGAGGACGTGAATCCCCAGCCCTCGTTTTTCACACGGGTACTGAACTTCCTCTTCGGCGAAGACGAGGCGCAGTACCGCATCGTCCAACCCGTGGGCGTCGCCGTGGATCAACGCGGACGCCTGTATATAGCCGATCCGGGCGCACGCTGCATACACGTCATCAACCGCGAGGAAGAGCAGTACACCAGAATCACCCGCGGCACTGATGCGGATCTGCGCAGCCCGGTCTCCATTGTTTTTACGGACCGTGGAGAGATGCTGGTGGCCGATTCCGAGTTGAAGCGCGTTTTCGTCTATGATGCGGATGGTGATCCGCTTCGTATGATAGAAGGACCGTTTTCCCGGCCCATGGGACTTGCCATCGCGGGTGACAGCCTCTTCGTCGCGGATACAGGCGGACACGTTATATATATATTCTCGCTCGGTGGAGAGCTTCGTGGAACAATCGGTTCTCGCGGCACCGGGCCCGGGACATTTAATTATCCGCTGTTTCTGGCAATCCGTGAATCCATGTACGTCGTCGACGCGATGAATTTTCGTGTGCAGGTTCTCAGCCGCTCCGACAGCACCGTATCAATCATAGGTTCGCAGGGAACTTCCATCGGGCACTTTGCGAGTCCCAAGGGTATTGCATTGGATTCGGATGGGAATATCTATGTATCCGATGCGTTACTCGATGTTGTGCAGATATTCAACCGCGCGGGTGAACTGCTGCTCGTTGTCGGTGAACGCGGTGAGTATCCCGGTCAGTTCTCTCACCCGGCGGGCATCCATATCGACGCCAACGATCGGATCTATGTCACCGACGCGCTCAACGGCCGCGTGCAGGTGTTTCAGTACCTGACGCGGCGCTGATACCTGTGGACATGCGTGAAGGCGCCTTGTCCCGGGAGGGAAAGGCGGCAACACCCGCAGCCGGAATTAGAAATCCTTGCGCCGCAGCAGGAAGAGACTCAATCCGTACATCGCCGCGCCAAAAAGCGCGCTGGACCACAGGGGCATCCACACGGCGCTCTGTTTGAGTATGAGCGCAGCGGTGATGTTCCCGATTTCGCCGGATTTCGGGAGAATGTAGTACAGTCCGTCCACCACAACACGCACCACGTCGTTTGTCACCACGGCGTAGATGCCGACCTCGCGCATCGCGAGTATGGGGGCAAGGATGTAGATGTAGAAAAACACGATGATGATGGTGGCCGCGGAACTGCGCGTGCTGATGCCCAGCGCCATCATCGCCGTGTAGATGACGGCGTACGCGACGGTGACCATCACGATGATGGAAAGGAAACCCGGATTCCAGTAGCCCGTCTTGATGGAAACGATGAGCCAGGCGCCGAACACAAAATAGGCGGTAATAACAAAGACGATGAGGATGGCGCCGAGGAAACGTCCGAGCAGCAGCTCCGCGCGTGAAATCGGCTTCGAGAGGAAAAGATCCACCGTGCCCTTCTCGAGCGTGGAAGGGATGATCCCCGCGGTGGCGAAGACCGAGAGCAGTATGGCGGAGAAGTGTACAAAACCCGCGAGACCGACGAGGAAGAAATCGATGATGCCGGGCAGGGATGCGAGGTCGATGGGCATAGGACCCTGCTGCGTCTTTGCAGCGGATCCGGGGGACTGCACCATGGACGCGGGGTCGACAAAGATCGCGACGATGAGTCCGATCACCAGGAAAAACGTGGCCAGCGCGAAATAGACGATCACCGTGGTGATGCGGCTGCGCACCGTGTCTTCGATGAGCGCGAACAGTTTCATGCGGCCTCCTGCGAGACAACCTGGATGAACACGTCTTCGAGCGAATTCCGCTTGCGCGCGACACTGCGGATGAGCACACCCGCCGCGCGGAGCCGGTCTATCACCGCGTTCAGCGCGGCGAGATCGTCCACCGACAACGTGATCACACCCTCGTTGAAACTTGCGGGGACGCGTGTCGCTTCCCACTCCATACGCAGCGTGTCGGGCAGCGCGCCCTCGATGGCGACGAGATACACGTGTTCACTTTCCGTGAGTTCGCGGACGGTGCCGCTGCGCACAAGGCGTCCCTTGTTCAATATCGCCACACGCGACGAGATCTGTTCGACCTCCGACAACAGATGCGAATTGAGGAAGATCGTTTTTCCTTCGGACTGCAGGCGGACCAGGATGTCGCGGATCTCCTTGCGGCCCTGCGGATCGACACCGTCGGTCGGTTCGTCGAGTATCAGCAGATCCGGATCGTTCATCAGCGCCTGCGCGAGGCCGATACGCTGCATCATGCCCTTCGAATACTTCTTCACCTTCATGTTTTGCCACTGCGACATGTCGACCAGCGCAAGTGTTTCGGTGATCCGTTTCTCGATACGCGCGCCGTCGAGACCGCCCAGCCGTCCGAAAAAGCGCAGTATCTGGGCGCCCGTCAGGTAGGGCGGATACTTGTGATTCTCGGGCAGATACCCGACGCGGCTCTTCACCGCGACAGAACCGATGGGTTCGCCGAGCAGGCGCGCCGAGCCGCCGCTCGGGAACACGATCGAGAGCAGCAGCTTGATGAAGGTTGTTTTACCCGCGCCATTCGGACCAAGGAGTCCGAATATCTCGCCGCGATTCACGGTCAACGAGAAATCGGCGAGGGCCGCCACCGCACGGGTTTTTGAACCGGGCGAGTAGGTTTTCGACAAACTCTCGGAGATGATGATGGACATTGCGGAAGGGGAATTGTGGATGGTAGACGGTAGATGGTAGATAGTAGAAAGTAGAAGGTAGAAAGTAGAAGGTAGAAAGTGGAATGGGGAAGAAAACGATCATGCCCGGGCGCACTCTTTGTTGAGTGGCGTTGGTGTTATTCGTCCGGGGCGGATTTCCAGGCGTGGTGTTTCTGGTACTCTTTCATACCATGGAGGATGGCCTGTTTTGCAAAAAGGCAGGGGCTCCATCCGAAACTGGTCACCTCTTTCCCCTCGAGGTGTTTGTAGTTTTCGAAGAAGTGTTCGATTTCGCGGAGGCGGTGACCGGACACATGCACGATGTCGGTGACGTCGCTGTAGCGCGGATCACCGACGGGCACGGTGAGGATTTTGCTGTCGGTCATTTTCTCGTCCTCCATCGCGAGCATGCCGATGGGCCGCACCTGCAGGATCACACCGGGCGAGAGCACCTCGTCGCAGAGCACCATGGCGTCCACCGGTTCACCGTCGCCAAACAGTGTCGAGGGGATGAAGCCGTAGGCCGTCGGGTACTGCACGGCCGCGTGCAACACCCGTTTGAGGCGGAACACCTCGAGCTTGAGGTCGTAGAGATACTTGTTCCGGCTTTTCTGCGGGATCTCGATGACCACGGGGACGATGTCGGGCGCGCGATCGCCCAGAGGGATGTCGGCGAGGTTCATGCGGCGGATTTCCTGTTAGAAGTCCGCGTTTTTCGGCGTGCGCGGGAAGGGGATCACGTCGCGGATGTTGGTCATCGCGGTCATAAACTGCACGAGGCGCTCGAAGCCGAGGCCGAAACCGCAATGCGGATGTGAACCGAAGCGGCGCAGATCGAGGTACCACCAGTAGGTTTCGGGGTCCATGCCCAGTTCGGTGATACGCGCGAGCAGACGCTCGAGATTGTCCTCGCGCTGCGAGCCGCCCACCATCTCGCCCACGCCGGGGAAAAGGATGTCCATCGCGCGCACGGTTTTCCCGTCGTCGTTCATCTTCATGTAAAACGCCTTGATCTCCTTCGGGTAATCGGTGACGATGACCGGATCGGTGAAGTGGCGTTCGCAGAGGTAGCGCTCGTGTTCGGTCTGCAGATCCATTCCCCACGAGACGGGATACTGGAAGGTCTCGCCGGATTTCTGCAGTATGTCGATGGCGTCGGTGTAGGTGATTCGCACGAAGGTGGAGCCCGTGATGGATTCGAGTCGTGTCACAAGATCCTTGTCGTACATGCCGGCGAGGAAGTCCAGATCCTCGCGATTGTTCGCGAGCACAAATCCGATCACGTCCTTGAGGAAATCCTCCGCCAGATCCATGTCGTCGGTGATGTCGGCGAAGGCGATTTCGGGTTCGATCATCCAGAACTCGGCGAGGTGCCGCGTGGTGTTCGAATTCTCGGCGCGGAACGTGGGTCCGAACGTGTACACATTGCCCAGAGCCGAGCAGTAGTTTTCGACGGCGAGCTGGCCCGAGACGGTCAGATACGTTTCGCGGCCGAAGAAGTCCTCGGCGTAGTTCACGTGTCCGTCCTCAGTGAGCGGGGGCTTGGCGGGGTCGAGCGTGGTGACACGGAACATGGCACCCGCGCCCTCGGCATCCGCGCCGGTGATGATGGGCGTGTGTATCCAGGCGAAGCCGCGCTCGTGGAAAAAGCGATGGATGGCGAAGGCGGCCGCGTGACGGATCCGGAACACGGCGCCGAAGGTATTCGTGCGCGGACGCAGATGCGCGATGTCGCGCAGATACTCGAGCGTCATCTTTTTCTTTTGTATCGGGAAGGTGTCGGGATCGGCGGTGCCGAGGATGCGGACCGATTCCACCTGTATCTCGAAGCGCTGTTTGCCGCCCGGCGATTCGACGAGTTCACCGCTCAGCACCACCGATGCGCCCGTCGAGAGTTTGCGCACCTCGTCGATATTCGGCAGCGGTGCCGCCACCACGCCCTGTATGCCGGCCAGCGTGCTGCCGTCGTTGATGGTGAGGAACACGATCTCTTTGGAGTCGCGTTTGGTGCGCACCCATCCCGCGATGGTGACGCCGCCGCCCGCGTGTTCGCGTCGCTGCAAGTCGATGATTCTGTCGCGTTTCATGAAAAGGATCCCGAAGACATTTCCGTTGGAACAAGATTGCTGCAATCCATAAATGTAGCGCAATTGTGACTGAATTCCACGGGCGCGGCGCGTATGCGCACACGCACGTCGGCATTCCCGCGCAAGCGGGACAGCGGGACAGCGGGACAGCGGGAGAGCGGGACAGCGGGAGAGCGGGAGAGCGGGACAGCGGGAGAGCGGGACAGCGGGAGAGCGGGACAGCGGGAGAGCGGGAGCGGAACAACGAAATAGTGTCACGCTGAGCTTGTCGAAGCGCGACGGGACAGCGGGAGAGCGGGACAGCGGGAGAGCGGGACAGCGGGAGAGCGGGACAGCGGGAGAGCGGGACAGCGGGAGAGCGGGACAGCGGGAG